>JACDEQ010000446.1 GCA_013816225.1 Armatimonadota bacterium
GCCGGAAGCTAGTGATGATCGCCTATGGCGTCCTGAAAGCCGGGAAACCGTTCAGATGTGAGGTCAGCCCATTGACAATCTAAGACAGCATCTGGCACACGTCACTCTCGCTCCGGCCACCCTGTCGCGGCTCACTGACGCCCCTCTGACACCCTGGAATTACTGCTTGCAGGAGTGGATATATGCTTGCCCTGAGCACACCCAAAACGTGCTCTGCCCGCTAGAAGTATCCCTGCATCAACATAACAAATCTGTGCCATGTGTTTCGAGAGAACCTTGCCCCCACAATTAAGCTCACCAAAGCAAGAATCACGCCAACCACGTGAACTATGGGCAAAGCCAACGGTCCCATCCCTCTTGGTCCGCCGGGGATGAGGCCTCCTGCGAGGACGAGCCCATCCACATAAGGTTCGCCGGGGCGCGAACAGCGAAGAATAGCCAGCGGCACGGTCATAGCGTTGAACGTGCCGACCCAAAACCATGCACTCATTCGATACGTGAACATCGACACGCCGAGCGGGAACAAGACAATGCCCAGCAAGAAAGCCCAAGCCATCGGCCGCGAAACGATCAGGAATTTGTCGCTGTCGTCATGCATTTCGAATTGATCACAGCACTGGTGAGCGCCAGTCGTTGTAGCCTATGTGAATGGTAAGCAAATGGGGGCCAGTCAGTACCTGTCACCCTCCATCTAATGCGCGTTGCTCATCCCTTGGGGAAAGTTTACGCGATTCGGCCCTCGTCGTGGGCATCTAGCGACATCTGTTGTTTGCGGGAGTGGTCATACGCTTGCCCTGAGCACCCAAAAGGTGCTCTGCGCTTCGACTGTTCTTTCGGATCGAGAGGTGCAAGATTTTGTTTGGCCCGACATACGGACGAGCGGCATGAAGTCCGTTTCGTATTGAGAGTTAGCAGGCCGCTCATCCGTGGCACACGTCACTCTCGCTGCGGCCACCTTGTCCATGCCTAAGGCGAATTTGGAACGAAACCGATTCTGGGAATGTCTATATCCATGCAAGCGATGGGTGTTCATTAGAGCAACGAATCAGCGTCCGACGTACCGGCGTCGTTTTCTGACACAATAGCTGAGCTTGCGGCGACTGCGATTATTCGACGGTTTCCTGAATTGACTCCGGGCTGGAATCCGTCCCTTCCCAAGAGGGAGCGTCTTGAAGGCCTCGAACCCTTGAGTCGCACGAACCCCTTAGACGTATACTTTGAGTAGGCGTAACGCAAACGCAAAGAAGAGAACAATATGTGGCAACGATTTACAGAACGAGCGAGGAAGGTCGTGTTCTACGCCCAAGAAGAGGCGCAGAAATTCGGTGAGGGCTATGTCAGCACCGAGCACCTGCTGCTGGGGCTGGTCCGCGAGTCGGACTCTGTGGCCGCTCGCGTTCTGGAGAAGCTGGGAATCAGCTTAAGCCGCATCAAGTCCGAGGTTGAAAAGCAGCTCCCGCGCGGCGATCACAAGGCTGTCCAGGAGATGACGCTCACACCGCGCGCCAAGCGCGTAATCGACCTCGCATACGACGAGGCGCGGAATCTCAACAACAACTACATCGGCACCGAGCATCTGCTGCTCGGCCTTATTCGGGAAGGCGACGGCCTCGCGGGCAGAGTCCTCGCTAAGTTGGGCGTGGAGCTCGAGAAGGCGCGCAGGGAAGTGATGGCTCTGCAAGACAACGAAACTCCGGTGGGCAAGGCCGGCCGCGCGTCTCGCTCGCAAACCCAGACACTGGACGAATTCGGCAGGGACCTGACCGAGATGGCCAGGAACGGCAAGCTGGACCCCGTGATCGGGCGGCAAAACGAGATCGAGCGCGTAATGCAGATCCTAAGCCGCCGAACCAAGAACAATCCGTGCCTCATCGGCGAACCAGGTGTCGGCAAGACTGCCATTGCCGAGGGCTTGGCGCAGCGAATCGTTGCCGGGGACGTGCCGGACCAGATCAAAGACAAGCGAATTGTGGCGCTGGACCTCGCCGCTCTCGTTGCCGGCACCAAGTACCGCGGCGAGTTTGAGGAGAGGATGAAGCGCGTCATGGAAGAAGTTCGGCGAGCGGATGGCGAGGTCATCCTGTTCGTCGACGAGCTCCACACTCTCGTGGGCGCGGGCGCCGCAGAAGGCGCCATCGATGCTTCCAACATCATGAAACCGGCCCTCGCACGTGGGGAGCTGCAGTGCATAGG
>JACDEQ010000447.1 GCA_013816225.1 Armatimonadota bacterium
GGCGAACAAGCAAAAAGCCCTGAAACAGGCTGACAGGATCCGCAACAGCCTTGACCGAGCGCGCTTCATCAACACCATTGAACGCCAAGTCGGCGACGTCTCGGAAGACGCCATTCTTTCGACGACGATGCACGAGGCTGCCCATCAAATCGCGTTCAACTGCGGCTTGCTCCAAAGAGATGCCGGCGGGCCTTGCTGGCTCGTCGAAGGGATGGCGATCTATTGCGAGTCCACGGATCAGGGCGACTGGACCGCGCTCGGCAGCCCCAACCCTCTGCGCATCGCCGAACTCACCCGCGTCAAGGGCAACTATATTCCTCTCCAAAAGCTCATTGAAAACGACCAGTGGCGCGGCACACCGAACGTACTGCTCGGCTACGGCCAAAGCTGGGCCCTGTTCCGCCTGCTCATGGAAGAACAAACGCCGCAACTCCAAGCTTACCTCCGCACCCTCGCAACCCGCAAGACGTCCGAATACCGAGTGGCCGACTTCCGCGCGGCATTTGGCAACGATTTGACGAAGCTGGAGACGCGTTATCAGCGGTACATGGATGAGGTGATCCGGCGGCATCCGGCGGCGAAGGTGCGGTAGGCAGTCTCGACATTGAGGCCACGATCAGCTTGCGATCCTGGCGTCAGGAACTAAAAATCTGCTAGTGGGTGAATTCCGTGAATTCGCCGCGAGTCGATGGCTATGGCTATTCGGGCTGGCCTGGGTTGGTGGGTTTGACGTCGGGTCCATCGTCGTCGTCATGGCCCCAATATTCCGACTCCTCAACCATGCCGTACTTCTCGGCGACCTTCGGGTCCGTTGTCACAAGTTGAGCGTAGTCATTATCAATGCCGTCCTGCTTATCCACGACCACGCCGTCTTGAATCATTTGATCGAGACGATCCGCCGCAGCGCGGAGCAAGGATTTCATTTCTTCGATCGATTTGGCATTTGCGGTAAGCCATTTGTTGCGCCAGGTCGTGACATAACGCTTCCTGGCCTCCTTCCACAACTCCTCGAATTTGCTTTTCACATAGGGGTCCAATCGATTGGCGAAATCGACAGGAAGATCGAGAATCTTGATGAGTTCCAACACGTCCGCAAGGTCTTTGAGTCTTCCCGGATTCGTCATTCCCGAAGCGAGCTTCAGCTCCACGAGCATCGGCAATGTGATGTAGCAAATCCCCTCCGCTTCGAAGCTCACGCTGCTCGGGTCGGGAAATGAGACAGGTTTCTTCTTGCCGTCGCCTGGATAATCGCCCGTCGTGAGGAATTCTATTTTCACGCCAAGCTGGGTGTCGCGGAGGTGCTTGCTCTTGGTGAAAGGTGCAAGGTTGCCGAGGCCCTCCAATTTCTCATGAATGAGCTTTAGGCTTTCTTTCGTGACCAAAATGTCGACATCTTCCGTAAAACGGCGCAACCCATGCCTGAACAGCGCCATGCCGCCCACCACTGCGTAAGGCACGCCGATGGACTTGAGGCGCTCGGCGATGTTGTGCAACGCCTTGAAGACGGCGCTGTTCTCCTCGAAATGCCGACTCCCCTCGCTCATGGCCCACCTTGGATCGCGATTCAAAAGTTCCTCGTAGAAGTCGGACGAGCCATTGGGAACCATCCGAACGGCACCGTTCCCGGAAAGGTCTTTCCCATCAAGCAAAGGTAGCTGTCGCTCAGGATCGCCCGTCGTCAAATGGCTCAAGGGTTGGCCTCGAAAGTCTGAGGAACCACGCTGTAGAAAGTAGCTGTACGATACAACCCACTATTTCGCCATCGTAGCACGCCTTGGAGCCGGCCGCCAGCGGGCTGTTGCCTCGAACCCGGCGACTTACGTCGCCGGTTCGCCGAAGCTTGGCACACGCCGTTCGCACATCGAAAAGCCATCAAGCGCTGACGATCCTGACGATTCTCCCGATTACACCGATCCTACCACCTGCGCCCGTCACGCTCGACTTTTGCGTTCTGCCCGGCTTGCTGGGCGGTTTCAACCCTGGGACGGCCGCACGACTCATTTCTCAACCAGACCGCGGCGGCGTCGGTCGATGCTTCTCACATAGCCCAGCCTCACTGGAATCGCACCATGCCCGTATCGGCTCGATTAGGCAGCGTCCTCACGATTGTCCTTTTGACATCCGCGCTTCGAGCAGACACCCCCGAATCCAAGGAACAGGCGCCGAAGCAACCCGCGCGCGTGATCTTGCTC
>JACDEQ010000448.1 GCA_013816225.1 Armatimonadota bacterium
GCTCGCGTCGATATCGTCGATCGCCTTGTTTACGCTGAGCACTTCCCCGCCGGAGGCAGCTTCCTGGGTTATCTGGTCTCGAACGTGATTAATTTCCCCAAAAACGGCTAATCCGATCAATAACAGCGGCAGCACGATAAACAGGAGAGTCAGAATTGTCGTTATCGCGGCAGATATTTGGTCCCCGTAGCGACTGTTAATTCTCTTGTGGATCGGATGGACAAGAATAGCCAACGCAACGCCCCAGGCAATCGAGTGCCAAAACGGAATGATTAGCGTTAGGGCGACGACCGCCAGAAGGACGCAAGCCACAGCGAAGCCGACCCTCCGATACTTGGCCACAGTGAACATGCCGGGATCGAGTTCTTCCATTTACCAGCGAATAATATTCGCGCCCCACACAAGGCCTGCCCCGAAACCGACGGTCATCACGACATCGCCCCTCTTCAGCCGCCCCTCTTGCTCCGCTTCGTACAGCGCGACCGGAATGCTTCCGGCGCTCATGTTCCCGTACTTCTGCACGTTGACGTAAATCTTCTCGGGGGGCAGCCCGAGGCGCTGGGATGCTGCGGTTATAATGCGAAGGTTTGCCTGGTGCGGCACAAACAAATCGATTTCGTCCGCGGTCATGCCGGCCTTTGCCAAGACCGAACAACAGCTGTCGGTCATGGCCTTTACCGCAAATCGATACACCTCCTGGCCAGCCATGAAAAGATATGGCCTCAACCCACTTTCCGCGATCTTGCTCGCCGGACTCAGCGATCCGCCGACCTTCATGTGAATATGCCGAGCGCCAGAACCGTCGGACTTGATAACGGTCGCGATGAGCCCACGATCCTCTTCGCCGGCTTCCATATAGATGGCGCCTCCGCCATCGCCGAACAAGATGCATGTCGATCGATCCGTCCAGTCCACGAGCTTGGTCAGTACGTCGACTCCGACGATTACGGCATTGTTAATGCTGCCAGCACGGATCATCGAGGCCGCAATTTCCGTGGCGTATATAAAACCTGCGCATGCAGCGCCAACATCGAAAGCTGCAGCATTATTCGCGCCCAATGCTTCTTGAACGAGGCAGGAGGTAGCCGGAAATACCTGATCGCCCGTGACGGTTGCGACGATGATGGCCTCGACCTTCTCGGGAGAGACCGCAGCTCGATCGAGCGCCTCCTTTGCCGCGCGCGTTGCGAAATACGAGGCGCCCTGGTCGGGCTCAGAGATCCTCCTCTCCTTAATCCCGGTGCGACTGGTGATCCACTCGTCATTGGTCTCGACTAGCTTCTCCAGGTCGGCATTGGTCAGGATTCGCGCCGCAACGCTCATGCCGATCGAACGGACAATGGCATTTCTCTTAGACACTGATGGCCTCTCCTTCATTTTTTTTCTCCGCACGATCCGCGATCATCTTAATGAGGTGCCGCTCATGGCCTTTTTGCGCAAGCATCAAAGCGTTCTTAATTGCCTTCGAATTGCTATGCCCGTGACAAATAAAGCATATCCCGTCGACTCCCAATAGCGGCGCTCCGCCGTACTCGGAGTAGTCCATCCGTTTTTTCATCCGGTTGATACCGCCTTTCAATAAAATCAGGGGCATGCGCATAATCGGATTCTTGGGCATAGAATCCTTGAACATCTCTAAAACAAAATCACCTAGCCCCTGGGCGGTTTTCAATATCACGTTGCCCACGAAAGCGTCGCAAACTACGACGTCGACCCTCCCGTCGAAAACGTGCTTGCCCTCGATATTTCCGACAAAATTCGGTAGATGCTTCTTCAGCAGCTTGTACGCTGCCTTCGTGAGCGAATTGCCCTTCGTTTCCTCCTCTCCAATATTCAGAAGGGCGATTTTTGGGCTTTTCACGCCGAGCACTGCTTCTGCATACGCACCCCCCATGATGGCGAACTCGAGGAGGTTGTTCGCGTCAGCATCGGGAGTTGCGCCACTGTCGAGCAGGACAAACCGGCCGGTTCGAGAGGGAATAACCGTGGCGATGGCGGGCCGGGAAATGTTCGGAACCGTCCGCCAGAGTAAATGTGCAGCCGCAGTCACCGCCCCTGTATTTCCGGCCGAGATGAAGGCGTCGGCTGCACCGCGTTTGACCATCTCCGCGCCGACGACGAGCGAAGAACTCCTTTTCCTGCGAACCGCGCTCGCAGGCTCTTCGTGCATCTCGATCACTTCTGACG
>JACDEQ010000128.1 GCA_013816225.1 Armatimonadota bacterium
GCATCCAGCATATTGAAGCCCCAATCGTCCAGCTGGGCATCCGTAAACCCGAGGTTCTCGACGCAGAACTCGCGTCCAAGAACGTAAGGATTGAAAGCGAACTGGAGTTCGAATGCCGATTCAAGAGCCTGCTCCAGCTTTTCGAGGGCCACGTCCGTAAATCCCCGCTCGCTCAGCTCGGGGTGCGAAATCTGCGGCGCGCCAACGAGCGTTCCTTGGCCAACGCAATAATTGACAATGTCTTCGATCTGCTCCACGTTGTATCCGAGCTTCGAAAGCGCGGGCGGGATCGACTGGTTGATGATCTTGAAATAGCCGCCTCCCGCCAGCTTCTTGAACTTCACAAGTGCAAAGTCCGGTTCGATGCCGGTCGTGTCGCAGTCCATGACGAGCCCGATGGTCCCGGTCGGGGCGAGCACGGTGACCTGTGCGTTTCGGAAGCCGTGCGCTTCGCCGAGCCTCAAAGCCTCGTCCCAAGATTCGCGCGCGGCCGTCAGGAGGTCGGTTGGGCATTCGTCCGGATCGATTCCGACCGGCGTCACCGATAACCCTTCGTAGTCGTTGGCGTTGTAGGCCGCCCTACGATGGTTGCGAATCACGCGGAGCATGTGCTCTTTGTTGCGGGCATATCCTTTGAATGCCCCCAGCTCTCTGGCCATTTCGGCGGACACGGCATAGCACTCGCCTCCCAGAATCGAGGTCAATGCGCCGGTAATCGATTGGCCCTCGCTGCTCGCATACGGCATTGCCATGCGCATCAGCAGCGCACCGAGATTCGCATAGCCCAAGCCGAGAGTTCGGTACCTGTAGGAAAGTTCGGCGATCTCTCGGCTGGGGAACTGGGCCATCAGGACGCTAATTTCGAGGACGATCGTCCAAAGCCGAATCGCGTGTCGGTACCCCTCGATGTCGAACTTGCCGGACTCGTCGTCGTAAAACTTGACCAAGTTCAGGCTTGCCAAGTTGCAAGCGGTGTCGTCGAGGAACATGTACTCGCTGCACGGATTGCTCGCACGAATAGTGCCGTCGGCAGGGCATGTGTGCCACTCGTTGATCGTCGTGTTGTACTGAATCCCCGGGTCTGCGCTCGCCCAGGCCGAATAGCAAATATCCTCCCACAGATCGGCGGCGTTCACCTTCTTGGCGACCTTGCCGGTTGTGCGCCATTTCAGCTCGTAGTCTGCGCCATTATCCGCCGCGTGCAGGAACGCGTCGTCGACACGTACCGAATTGTTAGAGTTTTGCCCGCTAACTGTCAAATAAGCATCGCTGTCCCAGTTCAGGTCGTACATTGGAAACTCAATAGATTGGTAGCCAGATTCGGCAAGCTGGAGAGCCCGCTGAATGTAGTTGAGGGGAATCATCGCCGACTTAGCGTCCGCGATGGCCGCCTTCAAGCGGCCGTTTTTCCGTGGATCAAATCGCTCCGGTTCCTCGGGCCACTCGCGGCACGATTTCATGATCGCATTGAGGTGCAGGTTGTTGAGCTTCGAGCCAGTGACCAACGAGGCGACCTTCTGCTCTTCGATCACCTTCCACTTGACGAACGTCTCGATATCCGGATGATCGACGTCGAGGCAGACCATCTTTGCAGCTCTTCGGGTTGTCCCGCCGGACTTCACCGCACCTGCGCTTCGGTCACCGACCCGCAGGAAGGACATGAGCCCCGACGACTTGCCGCCGCCGCTCAGGGGCTCACCATCTGCCCTCAGATCTGAAAAGTTCGATCCCACACCGCTGCCGTACTTGAAAATGCGGGCTTCCCGTGTCCACAGGTCCATGATCCCGCCGGGATTTACGAGGTCGTCTTTGATCGAGAGAATAAAGCACGCGTGTGGCTGTGGCCTTTCGTATGCGTTCTCACTTTTTATGGCTTCGCCGGTCTTAGGGTCGACGTACCAGTGTCCCTGCGGAGGTCCCTCGATGTTGTAAGCAAAGTGCAATCCCGTATTGAACCACTGTGGGCTGTTCGGGGCTGCGATCTGCTTGGCGAGCATGTAACGGAGCTCATCGTAAAACGCCTGGGCATCGTCCTCGCTGTCGAAATACCCGTGGCTTTGTCCCCAATGCCGCCAGCAGCCGGCCATCCGGTGGAATACTTCGCCCGAGTCGGTCTCGCCGCCGAGGGAAGCGTCCTCTTGAGGAACGCCTGCCTTTCGGAAATACTTTTGAGCGATGATGTCGGTCGCCACCTGCGACCATTCGCTCGGAACCATCACTTCCTTCATCGAGAAGACCGTGGAACCGTCCGGATTTCGAATCTCGGATTTTCTGCCGACGAACTCGACTCCTTCGTAAGCGTCCTGTCCAGCAACCGTGTAATACCTGTCAATCTTCATTGTTCATGCCTCCCCTCTTCTCGCGCATCGACGGGCGCGCGCTTCCGCTTTTGGAAAGAAGCGATGAAATCCCGAAACTCGGCCGCGTCTTGGAAGTCGCGATATACGCTCGCGAAACGCACATAGGCCACGTGATCAATTTCGTATAGCCTGTCCAGAACCATCTCTCCGATCAGGTTAGAGGGGAGTTCGGATTCGGGTGTATCCGACGTTCTCCTCTCGAGATCCTCGGCGGCGCTGCGCAGGATAGCTGTCGGCACCGGCCTTTTTCGACAGGCCACCTCCATGCTCGACAGGATCTTCCCTCGGCTGAACGGCTCTCGCCGTCCGTCCTTCTTTACGATTACCGGAAGCCTCTCCATAATCTCTTCGAACGTCGTGTATCTCCGCGTGCACCGTAGGCATTCACGCCGGCGCCGTATCGCGCCGCCCTCCCTGGCAGACCTGCTTTCGATGACTTTATCTTCCTTGAAGCCGCAAAATGGGCACTTCATTGCTTCTTTCTATTATACCTAGAAGCCACAAGATATGGTGTACAACGATAGTGTGCATCCCCATATATCAGGCGTCAAGGGTTATGACGGTGGACAACGATGGAAGTTGTCGGGGATTTCTTGGGTAAATTCAGTCGGAGCAGACGAATTGGAAATGGTCGGGGCGACAGGATTCGAACCTGCGACCTGCTGGTCCCAAACCAGCCGCGCTACCTAGCTGCGCCACGCCCCGGGAAGCACCGAGTTTACCTCCGACCAGAAACGACCAAAGAAGGCTTCCGGGCGGTGCCATGGGATCTAGTGCGGCGCCCGCTTCCTTTAAGGTACATTTAACGCGTTATTGCGGGGTGGAGCAGTCTGGTAGCTCGTCGGGCTCATAACCCGGAGGTCGTAGGTTCAAATCCTGCCCCCGCTCCCACTTTGGCCGGCTTAGGTACAGTGCGCAAAGCATGCGGGCCCTACTTCTCCTAGTAATTTGCGCCTTGTTGGGGTGCGGCACGCATAATTCCGAGGACGACAAGCTCATGGTTTTCGCGGCCGCCTCCCTCAAGGAGGCTTTCCGTGAGATCGGCCGGGAGCTCGACGGAGTGGAAGTGATCTTCAATTTCGCGGGATCGAATCAGCTCGCAAGCCAGATATCACGTGGCGCGCCTGCCGACGTCTTCGCGAGCGCGGATTTCGAGGCCATCGAATCTGCGCGGCTTGCCGATCCGAAAAAAGCAAACCCGTTCGCGCACAACTATCTGGTTATCCTCGTTCCCAAAGACGATGTTCAGATTGGTAAGTATGAGGATCTGGCAAACCCCGGAATCAAATTGGCGATCGCGGCAAAGGGGGTGCCTGCGGGTAATTATGCTCGGGAGATTCTCGACAAGGCTAGCGCAGCATACCGCGACCGCGTTTTGAAGAATGTCGCCACCGAAGAAGAAAATGTTCGGTCTGTAGTGATGAAGGTTTCTCTTGGTGAAGTGGACGCGGGTATTGCCTACAAGAGTGACGCTAAACCAGCGGATAATGTGCGCATTGTGGAATTTCCATCAAATTTGAATGTTCGCGCGACCTATTTTATTATCGCTGTGTCGAAAAATGAGTTCTCGGCTAAATTCATCGATATAGTTTTGTCGGCACGAGGACAAGGAATACTCGAAAAACACGGACTCGTTGCCGTTTCCAAATAAAACGCATGTATGTATTTCGGCCGCGAGCCCAGGCAGCACAGAATCGAAAGCCCGAGGCACTCTGGCTATTATCGTCCGTTCCGATCATCGCATTTCTCGCATTTCCGGTTTTCGCTTTGCTCGGTACCGCGCAGCCGGGCGACGTGCTGCAAAGCCTTCAAACCGCCGAGGCGCAAGGCGCAATGAAGCTCAGCCTCTATACGAGCGTTTTGACCACTCTCTTAGCGCTCATTCTCGGCACACCGCTCGCCTATCTGTTGGCCCGTCGAAGCTTTCCCTTTCGAGGAGCGCTCGACACGCTAGTCGACTTGCCGATCCTGATCCCGCCGGCTGTCGCAGGCATCGGCCTGCTCGTGGCGTTCGGGCGTCAAGGCCTGATCGGAAGCCACCTTCGGCCATTCGGCATAGAGCTTCCTTTCACTGCCGTTGCCGTCGTCCTCGCCCAGCTTTTCGTTGCCGCTCCGTTCTACGTGCGTGCGGCAAGCATCGGCTTTGCGCGCGCGGATTCGGAGATGGAGGAAGCTGCACAACTCGACGGTGCAGGAAGTTGGCAAACGTTTCGCGATCTGCACCTGCCCCTGGCCTGGGCTGCGCTCGTTAGCGGATGCGTCACCACCTGGGCGAGAGCGCTCGGTGAGTTCGGAGCCACGATCATTTTTGCAGGAAATTTCCCAGGCCGAACCCAAACGATGCCGCTCGCCATCTATCTCGGCTTCGAACTCGACTTTCGCGTCGCCGCCTCGCTGTCGATCGTGCTTCTGCTTAGCTCGTTCCTCCTGCTTCTTGCCGTCCGAAGCCTCATCGCCAGCGCTGAGCCGGTAACCTTGCAGCCGTGAGCGACGCCCGCGTGCTGAAGCGGAAGACGACGGCCGCCGCGGTCTCGATCGCGTCCAACTTGGCGCTCATGATAACGGCGCTCGTCCGCATAACGGGAAACCCAATCTACGACCCCGCGATTGCACTGGTTCTAGGTGCATGGATCATCTACGCGGCCGTGCGCATCGCCGCCAACACGCTAAAGCTGCTTATGGACATGCAGCTGCCCGACGGAGAGATTCGAGCGATCGAAGCAATTTTGCTGGTGCACCCCGAGGTAAAGAATTGGCACCAGTTGCGGACGCGAAAGTCGGGCTCGACCCGGCACATCGATGCGCACATCCTTGTGAGGGACGAACTGAGCCTGATCGAGGCACACGAGATTACGGAAGAGGTCGAAGACTTAATCCGAGCGAAACTTCCGGGGGTCAGCATCAGCCTCCACACGGAGCCTTTCGGGCACGAAATGGTGCATCGGCGGGAGGCGCATTCCGACCCAAACAGGCAGACAAAGTGATACACTATTGATGTGCCGAGGCGAGGTGGTGTCACGATCCTGCGGTTGCTGCCCGGGTTTGCGGCGGTCAGAGAGGCAGCCGCGCGGTTCAGTCACGATAAAGGCACGTTCTTCACGTCGAGCAATGCATCCAGTATCGCTCAGCTTCGGGACCACATCGAGGCTAGCGATGACTTGCGCAAGCACTACGAAACCGGCAGTATTCGTATCGACCTGCTCGGCTCGCTCGTCAGCGTTTTCGCGGACAGCGCAAACCTGCCTTTAGCCAGGCCGGCAGGATCAGACCACCAGGAGGCTCTCGCCGGACTCGCGGCGGAGAAACTGCCTAACGACAGTCCGTTCTTCGAGTGCCGCCAACTGCCCGGCTTCCACGCTGCCCTTGTCGACACCCTGCAAGAGCTTCGCAGGCATGATATTGATCTCTCTCGTGCGGTTTCGCCGTCTCGCAAACTCGCAGACATTCACGACCTTGCGGAAGGTTTTGAGGACGCCCTTGCCACCCACCGGTTCACTACGCTGAGCCATCGTCTCAAGGGACTGCTCGATGCGTCACCAAGCGTCCCACAAGAGTTGAAGCTCGTGGTCTGGCTTTCCGAAACCGAGTGGCCGCCTCTGTGGCTGCGCTTCGGGGACTGGCTTCGCCTGGCAGGCCTCGAGCTTGTGTTCTTCACCGAGCGACACTTGACCGACGCTTCGTTTTTTCCTGCCGCGGCTCAGCTTGGGGCTGCCTTCCCCGACGCGAGGATCGAAGATGTCCAAAGCCGGGCGCCGGCGTGCGCCTCGTTATTTTCCGGCGGTGCTGCAGCCGCGCGATCGAACGATGGCGTCACAGTTCTGGAAGCCGCCGACGAGTACCTCGAATCTGAGTGGGCACTGCGAACCGTTCATTCCCACCTAGAGCTAGGAGAGCCCGAGGAGAGAATTTGCATATTCTCGCGGCATCTCGAGAACTACGGGCCGCTGCTCGAAGCCGCTTCGCTTCGATTCGGCGTACCGCTGAAAATGTCCCGGCAGGAGCCGCTGCTCGCCAACCCGTTCGCCTCGTACTGCGT
>JACDEQ010000449.1 GCA_013816225.1 Armatimonadota bacterium
GAGTACCACTTGCGCAACGTTGTCCTCCTATTAGAGTCACCAATGCGTCCATTGTAGCCGCCGGCGACGAAGTTCTTGAGCGGAAGTCTACGACTTCGCCTACGCCAACCCGATAAGATCGCGCCGGCGGATGAACGTGACATCCATGATCGATTCGACGGAGGGCTCCGACTGCCCTGCAAGAACTTGCCGGCGCGACGCGACCCGGGCTCTATGGATGAGCTATCGATCTCGCTTGGTGGAGCTACCGAGGGCCGTGGCGTCTCCAGCCACGGTTAGGCCACACGCCACCAGGAACCATTCCTCCCGCCACTCATCTTGTTGGCTGGGCTTGACTTCTCTTCTCATCTCTCTCGGTGCTGATCGTACGTTCTAGCTAATCCGTACATGAAAAATGCTGGGAAGCATGATATTGACGTCAGCGTAGCGGGGATTAATAAGAGGGCGCAAGTCTTCAACCATCTCAGGCCTCACCTGAGCCTCGGCGGCCTCACCCCCGCGCGGTTCAATCAGAGCGCCGACTCGACCATACTACGGGAGACGGAAACCCTAACACTCTGACCTGGTCAGGAAATGGGGACTAGTCACTGCACACCGCCCATTTAACACCACAGCTATACAGGTAACGGCGCCTTCTAATCATGACGGGACTGTATAAATAGCAGACAATGAGTACGATCATCATGGCGGCGGCGAGAGCAAGTAACTCCATCACGATTGTCGGTCTCCAAATGCCATGTCCGCAGTCTCCAGTCTGCAGTCTAACTTAGCCCTTTGCCTGTGCCAACGCAATCAGGTCGCGCGGCGGCATAAAGGTGACGTCCTCGTCCACCGTTGTGAGAACTTCGACGGAGGCCGAAGGCGATAGCCGGAGGAGGGAGCCCACGATCTCTTCGACCAAACTCTCCGGGGTGGAAGCACCGCTCGTGATGCCGATCGAGCGATGCTCGGCCCAAGCCGGGTCGATCTCATCGGGGTTCGTCAAAAGGAACGCGTGGACACCGCACGATTGCGCCACTTCGCGAAGCCGATTCGAGTTGCTGCTGGTCTTTGAGCCGACCACGAGCACGAGATCGCACGCCTCCGCGAGGGCCTTGACGGCGATCTGGCGGTTGGTCGTGGCGTAGCAGATGTCCTCTTTGGGCGGCATCTCCAGGTGCGGAAACCGGCGCTTCAGAACGGACAGGATTCGCTCGACCTCGTCGACGCTGAGCGTGGTTTGCGTCACGACGGCAAGCTTCCCTTCTGGAACATCGACGCTCTCTGCTTCCTCGACGTTGTCGATGAGGATCATCTGATCGGGCGCCTCGCCCATCGTGCCTTCCGCCTCGACATGGCCGCGGTGGCCGATGTAGAGCATCGTGTAGCCTCTCGTTCCGTAACGAGCTGCCTCGCGATGCACTTTGGTGACGAGGGGGCAAGTGGCGTCGATCACGTTTAGCCCGCGGCTATCCGCGTCCTTCCGAACGGCCGGCGAGACCCCGTGGGCGCTGAAGACCACCGTCGAGCCTTCGGGGATTTCGTTCACGTCCTCCACGAAGATCACGCCCCGGTTCTCGAAGCTCTTCACCACCCACTCGTTGTGCACGATCGCGTGGCGGACGTAGAGCGGTGCGCCGTGGACCTTGAGCGCAAGGTCGACGACTTCGATCGCGTACGCGACGCCCGCGCAGAATCCACGCGGGGCGGCGAGAATGACCTTTTCCACCTGTAAGGAGGATACCTGCGTGGCCCTGAAGGAACAAAACAAGACGCCACCGGTGACGGTGGCGTCTTTAGTCAGCCTTATCGAAAGTTACTTGCCTTTCTCTCGGGCGATGTCGAAGTCCCCGAGGACGGCCATGCCTTTATAGCCGACCACCTTGTGAACCTCCGTTCCATCGCTCTTCAGGAACCGAAGGTCAGGGATTCCCCCAACTCCGAACTGCTGCTTGAGCGCTTGGTTAGTGTCCACATCGATGTGGACGAATACGAAGTACTTGCCTTGAGCTTTGAACTCATCTGTCGAAAACACCTCACGGATGTATTTTTGGCAGTACCCTCACCACTCGGCACCGAAGTCGACGAACACCATGCGGCCCGTCGCCGTCGCAACTTTTAGCCCTTCATCAAGGTTGTCGTACCACTTCGCGAGGTCACCAACGGCGATCTCGATCTTCTTCGAGCCCGCGGGCGGAGCAAAAG
>JACDEQ010000129.1 GCA_013816225.1 Armatimonadota bacterium
CTCCCCGGGGTCGGAGTAGCCCGTGACGTAAACGTTCCCCGCTGCGTCCACGGCCAGTGCCCTGGCGTAGTCACCGTTTGCTGGGCCGGCGTAGCGAGCCACCCACAGCTGATTGCCGTTTGAATCGTATTTTATCGTTGCGTAGTCCCACCCGGTTCGCGCGCCGTAGGAACTGCCCGTGACGTAAACGTTCCCCGCCGCGTCCACGGCCAGCGCGGAGGCTTGGTCATCGGAGTTTGCTGAGCCGTTATAGCGAGCGACCCAGGCCTCCGTGACCTGCCCCATGCCCGCGGTAGCCATTGTCAAGAAGGCGCACCCAAGCAGGGCGCGAGTAGCGTTCTGAAATCTTTTCACGTTGCCGTCCTTTGCCTAAGCGAGACGGTTCACCTCGATGGTAAGCCCAATGCCCAGGCAATTTATTAGGCGAGCCGTCGGCGGTGGACTTCACACGCCCTCCCCTAACGGTTCTGGCTGTTAGCCCCTGTTATACCCCCACCTCAATCTAACGACGAGAAGCGAGTTGCCGGACTCCTGGCGGGCCCGTATGGCGGGGTGTTGGAAATCAGCAATAAGGACGCGAAGCGAGTTGCTGGGCTCCTGGCAGGCCCGGATGGAGGAATCGTTGATCTGCGCAATAACGACGAGAAGTCAGTCGTCACCCTCGGAGCCTATCCGGTTGGCGGGGGTGTGCTCGTTTTCAACAACCGAGACGCAAGGCCAGTTGCCGGCCTCAAAACTGGCCCGGATGGGGGACAGTTGGGCATCTTCAACAAGGACGGCAAGGCAGCTGCCACGCTCCTGGCCGGCCCGGATGGCGGAGTGTTGGGCATCTTCAACAAAGACCAAAAGAGAGGCGCTGATCTCCGAGCCGGCGTGGGTGGCGGACAATTCTCGTTATTGGCTCCCGACGGACGCATGCTATTCCACGCTCCGCAACTTGAAGTCACGGCATGGATGCCATCCTTGAAAACCCATAAGCGCGCTACCCAGGGACCGTCGCGCTGACGGTCTCGCTCAGTGGGCCGGGATCGTGGCGGGTGCTGACCCATCTGCCGATCAAGTGCGCCTTGGCCCACGCTCGCCTCACGGAGTGCGCCCGTACGAGGGGCTAAAGTCATTCGCTGGGTTGTTCGTCATGTTCACCTGGTTCGTGCCGTTCGCGTTCATCACATAGACTTCCTGGTTCGGGTGGCGGCCAGATACGTAGGCGATCTTCTTTCCGTCCGGGCTCCACGAGGGCTGACGACCGAACACACCCGAATTCGTGATACGCCCTTGGTTCGGGCCATCGGCGTTCATCGTGTAGATTTGGTCCGGCCCGTCGCGCCTGGAAGAGAAGGCGATCTTCTTTCCGTCAGGGCTCCAGGCGGGCTGGCGGCCCTTCGTCAGCCGGGTCGGGTTGGTGCCGTCCGCGTTCATCGAGTAGATCGCGTATTCGCCGTCGCGGGAAGACGCGAAGGCGATCTTCGTCACGCGTTCGCCTTTTCTGCCACCGATGCCGCCAAAACCCATAAGCGAAAGGGCCACTGCGCCTGCCAGCACGCAGATTGAAGTGGGGAGTGTCTGTTTTCCAATTGACCTAAACATGTCGTCATCCTTTCTACTTATTTGGTCGCCTACCGACCTGCGGGCAGGCTGCTCGTGTCCCAAAGTTTCACTGTCCCGTCGTCACACGCGCCTGCGAGGGTGCGGCCGTCGGGGGAGAAGGCGAGGGCGTTGAGCTGCCCCGCGTCCGGGATCGCGACCTTGAGCGCGCCGGTCGCCGCGTCCCACAGGCGGATGCAACGGCCACCGCTCTCCTTCTTCCTTGTTCCGCTATAGCTGGCGACAGTGCGTCCGTCAGGGCTGCAGGCGAGCAGCGTCACCTTCGTGTCTTCCGCGACCCATTGGTTCGGGAAGCTCCCTCCCCACCACTGGTGGTTGAGGATCGACTGGAGGTCGACCTTGTAGATCTTAAACTGATAGGCAAGAACCATTGACTTGCCGTCGGATGAGAACGTTGCAAGGCAGTCGCCTCGGAGAAACGTCTCGCCAAAGTCCGCAAGCTTGTGGTCCCCCTTCGCGTTCCAGATGTTGTAGAAGCTCAAGCCGTCTGTAAAGCCGGAGAACGAGACCGAAACGAGCGAGCTGTCCGGTGAAAAGGCGACCGAGCAGCTCGGCCAAGCGCCCAGATCAGCGCTGTAACCTCCGGTCAGGTTCACGGTTTGGTTGAGAGTCTTGGCGTCTCTGATCGTGACCCGGTCCGAGGTTCCGTTATCATAGCCGCGCCTTGTGGTCACGACTGCAAGCTCCGTCCCGTTCGGCAAGTAGGCGATCTGCTTGACGCCGCCGTTGGGCGACAGAACAATGAAAGAGTTGTGCTCGGACAAACCTGTAGCGATGTTCCACCGCAAGACGTTGCCGTTCTTGTCCCCACTCACCAGTGAAAGGCCGTCAGGCGCGAACGCCACCGCAGTCATCGCCGACTTGTTCGCCTCGAGAGCGAATGACTTTTCTTGTTTCGCGCTCGCGACGTTCCAGAAGCGTATCGTTCCGTCCGCGCCGCCGCTCGCGAGCGTCTTGCTGTCCGGCGCAAACGAGACGGAGAGCACAGGGCCAGTGTGCCCGGTGAGCGAGCGGACGGAAAGGGAAGGGACATACAGACTTGCGTTTCCGGTGCTGTCAGTGATGTTCCTCATTCCGCTGCCGTCGGCGTTCATGACGTAAACGTCCCAAATCCCGTCCGTGAAACTCCAGAACGCGATCTTCTTACCGTTCGGGGACCACGCGGGAAAGTGGTTGACTGCGCCGTTGGTTCTCACGACGCCGTGCACCGCTGCGCGCACGGACTCGGCGCTCGTGAGCGCCGTCAGTCCGGTTCCGTCTACGTTCTTCACACTGATTTGTAGACCGTCGCTGAAGGCGATCTTCTTCCCGTCAGGCGACAAGGCGGAATCCGTTAGATCGTCGGGGCTTTCGGGAAGCTTCGCTAGTACGCTCCCGTCCGCATTAATCACATTGGATTCAAAGTTTCCATCGACACGCCTCAAGAAGCGGATTCTCTTGCCGTCGGGCGACCACTTGAGCTTGGTGAAGGTCTCGCCCTCGCTGGACAAGCTGTGTCGGCCGCTGCCGTCCGCGTTTATGACGACCAGGCCGCCGAGTCTGCTGAAAAAGGCGATCCTCTTGCCGTCAGGAGACCACGCGGGATCGGAACACTGCGCCTTATCGTTCGTAAGCTTCGTCTTTACGCCCCCGTCCGCGTTCATGACATAGATTTCCGAGTATTGGCTGTAGCGATTGAAGACGTATACGATCTTCTTCCCGTCTGGAGACCAAACTGGTTGGTTACAAGTCATGCTGTCGTTCGTCAGGTTCGTCTGCCCGCTGCCGTCCGCGTTTACGACGAAGATCTCCTGGCTGTGACCTCGATAGGCGACGAAGGCGATCTTCTTACCGTCTGGCGACCACGCGGGGCCTCGTTCAGTTGGGGTCCACTGCGCACGTGCCATACTCCCGCTGCCAGGCAGCGCGGCGGCGACGGCGAGCGAAAGGGCCACTGCGCCTGCCAGCACGCAGATACAGGCGCTTAGAGTTCGTTTTTCAATTGACTTCAACAATGTCGTCATCCTTCCTTTGCCTTGGCGCCACCGAAGCGAACCTGGACAAGTTTACCGCGCCGAAACCGTAGCGAGGCGCCTGGCGGATGATCCCGCAGGGTTTCAACTTTGCTTACACCACGTAAACCACGGCCTCGTTGCTCGGCTCGCTGACGGCTGTCGGGCGCGCTGGATGAGATTGCCCGCCTCGGAGGCGGCGATCGACGATAAACGCGAGTCCTCCGGCTCGAAAAAGGCAGTGAGAAACCGCCGCGCCGACCATAGTCACAATCCGTCTCCATCGTCACAATCCGTCTTGTTCGCGCGTGCGTTAGGGATGCGACTACAGATGGAACTGTAGTCGCAGTTTCTAATATCAGTCGCGGAAACGCTATTTCTTAAACGGCATGATGTGCTTGTGGAGCGCGCCTTTGCACTTGGTGCAGTGCCCGGGTTTCGGCGAGGTCACGTCGCACGCTTCGCACGAGTAGGTGACCAACATTTTTTCCAGCTCGCCTTTGCACATGGTGCAGTGGCCGGGGTCCTTCGAAGACTTCATGCAGTGCATGCAGACATAGGCGATTCTGCCGTTGACTTCCTTCATCTTCTCGCCGCATTCGCACGTGCCAGCCTTCATGCTTGCCACTTCGCACTTATGACATGCGTAAGCCTTCTTCGTGTCGCTGGCCGCCGCGTTCATGCTCGCGCCGACCATGGCGAACATCATCAGGGTCGCTACCAGATAGTGATGAAATTTCATTTGGTTTGTTTTCTCCTATTGCCCCGCCGGCAAACGGCTGGGCTTCAGCCACTCATACAGGACGAGGCGGTGAATCTTCTAACTAGATCTCGCTCGATCGCACTTTTTCATCAATCAAGAAAAAATTAAGATGCCTCGAGAGTTAGAAAGTTGGAGCGTTGCCGGTGTATAGAGTGGTGAATGGACAGAACTAAACCATGACGGACGAGGATCTCGGCCGACAAGCGCGAACCGGCGACCACGATGCATTCATCGAGCTGACGCACCGGCACCAACACAAGGTGTACCGGATGGCGTACCGCTTTGCCGGAACCGCGGAGGACGCCGACGACCTCAGCCAGGAGTGCTTTATCAGGGCCTATCGGAAGATCGCGAAGTACGACCACCGCAGGCCGTTCGGCCCGTGGCTGATGAAGGTCTGCGCAAATCAGTGCATCAACTGGTCAGAGGGCCGTGCTCGGACCGTACGTAGGGAATGTTCGCTCACCGAAGAATCTTGGCCAAGCGAAATCGAAGGCGCCGAATTGACCACCGAGAAGAACATGGACAGAACGCTCATTTTAGAAGCGATTCAGGGACTGCCGCCCGCAACGCGGCTGTTAATTGTTATGCGATTTACAAATGGCCAAACGCTGCGCGAAATCTCGGAGCAGACGGGAATACAATTGCCGACTGTCGCTTTTCGAATTGCGAAGGCGATTCAATCTCTGCGCGAAACGCTTGTCCCGGAGGGAAAGCAACTATGAAGTGCGACGATATAAAACAGCAGATTATTCTCATGATCCTCGGCGACCTCGAACGCGACGCTCATGCCGACGTTGTTCGGCACTTGAGCGAGTGCGAGCCTTGTCGCGAGGAAGAGGCCGAGTTGCGGCGGGACGTCGGTCGCATTTCGGCTGCCATGGAAACCGGGATGCAAGCGCCCGCCCACCTTACGGGGGCAGTTGCCAACGCTATTTCTGTCTCGAAACCGAGACCGAAATATCTGCCTCGGCTCGCGGTGGCGGCAGCTGCTTTTGCCGTGGTCTTGGCCGTAGTCGTTTGGCAGCGGCCCGTCGACCACGCGAAGTTCGACGTTGGCCTCATTACGCGCGATTTCAATGCGGCGGCAGGATCGGCGTCGCGGCCGCCCTCGAATGCGGAGATTTCTGACCTGTCGCGGGCGGTAGGTTTCCCGATCGAAACGATGCCGTTCAGCCCGGACGCGAAGCTAATCGACTGCCGGCTCGTGGATGCCGGGGACGCGAAAGGCGCGGTCGTTGAGTTTGAATGGAAGGGCGAAAGCGTAGTAGTGTATCAAATTCCTAAATCGCGCATCGATTTGGAAGATGCTTCGAAGGCAACGGCTTTCGATGAGATTATTTATCATTGGAATTGCGGTGAATTCACTTATCTTGCATTCAACTGCAGGGATTGTATTTTCGTTGCCGTGGCAAAAATGACCCGCAACGATTTGGTTCGGATTTCCGAGCCGTGGATTCGCATGTCCTAAGACAACTCGATAAAGAAGATTAATTATGAAACCAACAACTGGAAAAGCAATGTTTGCCGGATTTGTCGCGACCCTCGCGATGACGGCGCTGATGTATATGGGCCCGATGATGGGGATGCCAAAAATGGATATCGCCGGAATGTTAGGGTCGTTGTTCAACGGCATGGAAATGGTGGGCGGATACTCCCTTCAATGGTGGATGGGAATTGTTCTGCACTTCATCAACGGCGCGATTATTTTCCCGCTGATTTATGTGTTTATCCTGCACCAAGTCCTGCCGGGGCCGAACGTCGTGAAGGGCATGACGTGGGGATTCATCCTCTTCGTGCTCGCGCAGGTGATGGTGATGCCGATGATGGGCATGGGCTTCTTCACTTCGGCTGCGCCCAACCAGATGATGATGGTTATGGGCTCGCTTATCGGCCACCTTCTGTATGGTGCCGTGTTCGGAGGGCTTGCGGCAGCGGCCCAGCCGGAGGGTGCTACGCTCTTGGAAGCCCAATAAGCGCGGATCGTTGCGAGTGCGTTCATAATCGTATGAAGCGTAGAAC
>JACDEQ010000450.1 GCA_013816225.1 Armatimonadota bacterium
GTGAAAAACCTTGCGGCCATTTTTCTGCGAAGTGCCAACCAGTGCCCCGTTGCTCACGGCGTAGTAGCTCGTCGGTACGTCGATGTAACATTCCGATCCGCTTTTGTCATCCGGATAATCGTAAGTCGGTAGCCAGTGTCTCGTATCTTCCATCTCGCCTTGCGTGTAAATCACCGGATAGTGGCTGGGGAAAGCGCGACTCGCCGGTATGAAGTACATTCCGGCTTGTGGTTGCCCGGAATAGACGATGCGAACAGCTACCCTGCCCTTCTCGACCTTCGGCAACTTAAACGTCAGCGAATCGCCATAATGGATGAACTTCATGTCCTTTCCATTTGCCTGAACCTTCTTCACTTGCAGCGCAGCCCCGCAATCGAACGTTATCGCAAGTAATGGAAACCTAAGCGGACGAATTGTGTTGGTTACATCGCCGTGAACCGTGGAAGTCGTGTCGTCGAGGCTTACTTTCCAAAGAACGTCCACGAGGTCGTAATTACGAGGCGGGCGATAGGCGAAGCAAATCGAAACAAAACAAGACAAAAGGCAGACAACCACAAAACGCATTAGCTTAACTTCGCCCCTGTCGGCGTTATGCCCTGCGAGGCAAAAGAAAAAACCCCCAACGCGCGAGCGTTGAGGGCATCCCGAAACTTGTTACGCGGTGGTCTGCAGTTGCACGCCGAGGGCGGCGAGCTCCTGTCCGATGTGACGCAGCTTCTTCATCGCGCGAAGCTCGATTTGCCTAACCCTTTCGCGGGTCACGTTCAGGGCCAAGCCGACTTCCTCGAGAGTCCGCGGGCGGCCGTCATCCAAACCAAATCGAAGCCGAACGACATCTCGCTCGCGCGCGGTCAAACGCCCGAGAATCGCTTCTATCTCTTCGCGCTTGATGATGTCTTTGGTCACCTCAACCGGGGTCGGCATGTTCTGATTCGGGACGAAGTCGCCCAAAGACGAATTGTCCTTCTCGCCGACCGGGGTCTCCAGAGACAGCGGCTCGATTGCAACCCGCAGCATTTCGCGCACGCGGTCGATCGAAAGGCCGACTTCCTTCGAAATCTCCTCTTCGGTCGGCTCGCGCTGGAATTCCTGCTGCAGGCGGTTGGCCGTCTTGACGACCTTGTTTATCAGCTCCGCCACGTAAACCGGAATGCGAATCGTGCGGCCCTGGTTGATGATGGCGCGGGCAATGGCCCGGCGTATCCACCAAGTCGCGTACGTGCTGAACCGGAAACCCTTGCGCCAGTCGAACTTCTCGACCGCGCGAATCAGGCCCAAGTTGCCTTCCTGAATCAAATCCGCCAAAGGGATGCCACGAGCGTTGTACTTCTTGGCTATCGAGACCACAAGCCGTAGATTCGATTCGATGAGGATGCGCTTAGCCATAGCGTCGCCGGCCTGCACTCGGCGCGCGAGTGAGACCTCTTGCTCAGGCGTAAGCAGTTGAGCGCGGCGGGTTTGCCGCATCCACATTTCGAGCTCTTCCGAGTCGTCGGGTGGCGGAGGCGTTACCTCTTCCGCTTCTTCTACTACTTCCTCTTCTGCCTCCTCGGTCTCGAGAAGCTCGTCTTCGAGCGGCTCCTCGGCAACCGGGGGCAGTATCGTGTTCGTTGTCATCTTAGTTTCCAAAATCTTCCGCATTCAAGACGCCCAGCCGGCACAAATCGTCACATCCCTTGTTTCTACGGGGACAAGTCCAACCCGGGTTGCCGATTTTCCGGCAAAGTTCGAAGGAGCATCCTCACCAACGAACCCAGTCCCAGCATCATTGCCGGGGCCTCTCATACAAGGTATCACGACTTCCCAGTTTTGTCAAGGACTTTTTTCGACGGGACTTTGTGAATTATATCACAAACTGTAACACTTTGAACCTGAGAATCGTTCCAGGGTGCTGGATTAGGCGGGTCAAACCGGTATAAATGTCAGAAGCTTGCCTTTACTTCTTGTCGGCTAGGCGAAGGAGTAGCCGGCGAGGCTCCGGACGGCATCTACCGACTTTTCGAGGGCGTCGAGCAGGATGTCGACCTCTTGCTCTGTAGTGAACCGAGACAAACTGACTCGCACGGTCCCTCGGAGCCATTCTTCGGGTAGGCCGATGGCTTCCAAAACTGGGCTCGTGGCTTGCGTACCGGAAGAGCATGCGGCGCCGGCGGTGCAGCAGATCCCTTGGGC
>JACDEQ010000004.1 GCA_013816225.1 Armatimonadota bacterium
CTATAGGCCGCTTGCGTGGGGCGAGGAACCGCGATGCGAACCCGGAGAAGGTTTGGTAATTGCCCGTTCCTGAACGTATAGTCTCTTCTATGAATGGAAATGGGCATCGGATTATATGTTTGGCTCCATCTATTTCAGGTGTATTTTGAGGAGGCAGAAAAACAAGTGAAACACAATCGATTAGCAGTAGTTAGCGCCACTCTTTTCTGTGCCGGTTCCGTGTTTGCACACCCTACGATGTGACTTCGACATCACCGGCGGCCGGATGGATGGTCACCAGCATCTACGCGAACTGCCTCACCAACGCCACGGATTGGCGCCATGGCTGGGAGATTCGCAGCGGCATCACCGACGGGAGCGGCCGCCCACGCTCTAAGCTAGCGGCTCGGGCGCGATCCACGCAGACTGCCACCGAACGAAGCGGTTTTGGCTTCGACGAGTACGAGCGGCGTGTCAGCGGCCTCGCCGCGGCTCTCCCTCCAGGCACCTACTTCGTGGGTGTCAACGTGGGAGACCTGGCCGGCGCCAGAGCGTTCGTCTCGTCGACATCGGGCGCTAATGCTGTCGGAACGCCCCCTGGAAACAACGGGAACTCGTTCCTTTAACACCGCGTTCTTCGGTGTCAACTACAGCGACGTTCAAATGGCATTGGCTTCGGCACATGTGACTTCTCCTATGATGTCGACGCTGAAGCGGTTCCCGAGCCCGCGACCCGATCGTCGTCGGCGTCGGCCTTGCGGCTTTCGCTGCAGGCCGCCGCAGAAGGTTAGACCTTGGCTAACGGCTCGGAAAATTGGAGCCGGCCTTGGACCGACTACTTTCTTTTGTGCTTCTGCCTCGCGGAGCTCCCGCATGAGCGACGAGATGTCGAACATTACGTTCTGGCCGGAGCCCGCGGCCACACTCGGAAGCACTCCGTTCCATTTTCGACCCACTCTCGAGCGATAACAAGGCCGCTGCCTTGAACTTGTGGCGCCCGCGGCGGTCAATCGCGAGGCCTGAGCGTGGCCCTCAGCACGTGTGATCTGGGTCTGCTTTTCCAATTCGGCTTGCTGCAGAACGTACTTCTGCTTCTCCGCCTGCTGCTGCGCGACCTGCTTCTCTTCGATCGCCTTGTTGAATTCCGGCGAGAAGTCGAAACCATATGGACTCCTAATTGTCCGCCGTCATCGGCTCTTCAAATATGTGCGCCGCTTGCCTTGGCCCAGGGGTTCATACAGGAAACTTACTGCACAACAAAAAAGACCCCGCTCTTGCGAACGGGGTCTTTTGATTCCTGAAAATGGATACGGGGTCAGCAAAGATTGATCGACCTAGGGAAACCCTTTTCCGTGAGAGGAAAAGAGCATCGGTAAAGATGTTACTCCCTATAAAGGAGGTGATCCAGCCACACCTTCCGGTACGGCTACCTTGTTACGACTTAGTCCCCCTTACTCCCCACACCTTCGGCCGCTCCTTCCTTGCGGTTAGGCCACGGACTTCGGGTGCAGACAATTCAGGTGACTTGACGGGCAGTGTGTACAAGACCCGGGAACGTATTCACCGCAGTATAGCTGACCTGCGGTTACTAGCGATTCCGCCTTCATGCAGTCGAGTTGCAGACTGCAATCTGAACTGAGGGCGTATTTTTGGGATTAGCTCCATCTCGCGATCTTGCTGCCCTTTGTTGCGCCCATTGTAGCATGTGTGAAGCCCCAGACGTAACCGCCATGCTGACTTGACGTCATCCTCACCTTCCTCCGGCTTACGCCGGCGGTTTCCTGTGAGTCCCCGACATTACTCGCTGGTAACACAGGATGAGGGTTGCGCTCGTTGCTGGACTTAACCAAACACCTCACGGCACGAGCTGACGACAGCCATGCAACAGGTGTCTTCAGGTTAGGCTTGTGGCCTAAGGGCCCTATTTCTAGGGCTTGCCATCGATGTCAAGTCTGGGTAAGGTTCTTCGGTTAGTATCGAATTAATCCACATGCTCCACCGCTTGTGCGGGTCCCCGTCAATTCATTTGAGTTTCAACCTTGCGGCCGTAGTCCCCAGGCGGGATACTTATTGCGTTAGCTGCGACACCAGGGGGGTCGATACCCCTGACGTCTAGTATCCATCGTTTAGGGCGTGGACTACCAGAGTATCTAATTCTGTTTGCTACCCACGCTTTCGCGCCTCAGCGTCAGTTGTCGGCCAGTAATCTGCCTTCGCCATGGGTGTTCCTCCTGATATCAATGCATGTCACCGCTACACCAGGAATTCCAATTACCTCTCCGACACTCGAGTTAGCCAGTATCAAATGCAGTTTCCGGGTTGAGCCCTGGAGATTTCACATCTGACTTAACTAACCGCCTACGCGCTCTTTACGCCCAGTAAATCCGGACAACGCTCGCCCCCTACGTCTTACCGCGGCTGCTGGCACGTAGTTAGCCGGGGCTTATTCACCAGGTACCGTCATTATCTTTCCTGGTAAAAGGAGTTTACATCCCGAAAGACTTCGTCCTCCACGCGGCGTCGCTGCATCAGGCTTTCGCCCATTGTGCAAGATTCCCAACTGCTGCCTCCCGTAGGAGTCTGGGCCGTGTCTCAGTCCCAGTCGGGCGGATCATCCTCTCAGACCCGCTACCCGTCGAAGCCTTGGTGGGCCATTACCCCGCCAACTAGCTGATAGGCCACAAGCCGCTCCCGAAGCCGATTACTCGTTTTAATCGATGGAGGATGTCCTCCGTCGGCCACATCCGGTATTAATCCCTCTTTCGAGGGGCTATCCCGGTCTTCGGGGCACGTTGCTTATGTATTACTCCGCCGTTCGCCACTAGACCAAAGGTCTCGTTCGACTTGCATGTGTTAAGCACGCCGCCAGCGTTCGTCCTGAGCCAGGATCAAACTCTCCGTGAAGAATGGTTTGAACTGGCGTTCAATTCGGTTCGAAAACCGATTTTCCGCTGGTTAATATCTCGATCACTTGATCGAGGGTGAAACAATCAATGCGTAAAAAACCGTATCCAAATTTCAAGGAACACGCCGTCTCCGGAAGGAGAGGCAGGGGCATAGTATAGACCATCCGACGCCTTTTGTCAAGGGACCGAAGCCACTTTTCTTTGATTAACCCTCGCAGGAGAATCTCAAGACCAAGTCTTCAACTCGCTACGACGACTAAAGTGTTTAGGACCCATGTACCTTTGCGACTGAAGGCTTATGAAGCGATTCCCCGACGGCAGGTAAGATCGGCGTTCCATGAGGAACCTGATTATTGTATTTATGCTCGTGATGGTCACCGCCGTGCTTGCGGGTTGTCAACCCAAAGTAGTGATCACACCCCACCGGCCGGTAGCATCCGCCAAGCCGCCCGTCACAGTCGAAATGGACGTGAAAGGCAAAGGCAAAATCGTGATGGAGCTGAGCGCCGAGAAGGCCCCGGAGACCACCTCGCGCATCGGCACCCTCGTCAAAGAAGGCTTTTACAACGGACAAAGAGTCCACCGCGTCGAAGGCTGGGTGATCCAGTGGGGCGACCCCCAATCCAAGGAGAAAGACTGGGCGAAGCTCCCCGTCGGAACTCAAGGCTCGGGCGTCCAACTGCCGTTCGAGGCGAACGACATGCCAATGGACCGCGGCACGGTCGCGATGGCCAGCACGGGCGCGGGCGTCGGCGGCGACTCGCAGATTTTCATCTTGAAGCAAGGCATGAGCCAACTTCAGGGAGGCTATGCGGTTTTCGGCACGGTCACGGAAGGCATGGAAGTGGCCGACAAGATTGTGCGCGGCGACGAAATTGCGATGAAGGTGGTCGAGAAGTGATCCGCGTCGCCCTGGCGTTGGCGGCGGCGTTCGTGATGGCCGCGCCCACGACCGCCGAGGATGCCAAGAAGCGGATGACCTACCAAGAACTTCTCAAAGGCAAGAATATCGATCGGGCGAAGCTGCCCAAAGTGGACGTCGCCATCGAAGGCAGAGGCACATTCACCCTCGAACTCGTCCCCGATCTCGCCCCCGAGACGTGCATGCAGATCCTCAGGCTCGTCGACGAGGGCTTTTAAACCGGCCAGCGGGTCCACCGCGTCGAGGATTGGGTTGCGCAGTGGGGCGATCCGCAATCCAAGAAAGACAACTGCCGCCGGCTCCAGCTCGGCATGCAAGGATCCGGTAAGCAGCTGCCCCGAAGACAACGATATCCCGCTCGTGAAAGGCTTCTTCGCCATGGCCAGCACCGGCTCGCGCAGGGCGGTGACTCCCAAATGTTCATTCTCACCAAGGACGACCCGAGGCTCACCGACTTCCTGCAGGGCAAGTACACCGCGTTCGGCTTCGTCTGCAAGGGCGTGGTCGTGGTTTTGAAACTGGCGGCCAATGATAAGATAACCTCGATGGCCCGCTCCAAGACCTGAATCCGCACCTTTTTGGGCATTTCCGGGGTATATATTTCAAGCCGCCTTACGGGGCGGAGAATCAAAACCGGTTCATCCGGTAGTACGGAGGTGTCTTAGAAACATGAAGAAATTGATTGCTATCTTGATGACGATTGCCATGGTGGGTGTGTTTGCAGCTGGGTGCAACAAGAAGGATGAGACGACGGATACGCCGGCCGATTCCACGACTCCTGCAGACAACAAGGCCCCCGCGGGCGGGTAGCTTTCCAAAGCGATTCGCCGATAAGCGGATCGTCGACGGCGCCCTCGGCCAAGGCCGGGGGCGCTTGTGTTTCATGCAGTACGGTGATTGTGCGGTGGCGTAGCGGATCGGGGACAAGCTTTCGTCGGTTTTCATAACCGCAAGTATAGGGTCGCTTGTCCCGGCACACATCTACCTGCCTCACTACTTCGGCGGCGCACTAGAGCAACTAAGGCTCGAGATCAAAGTCGTGCCACTCGGCGCATGTTATCATTGTCCGCCCGCCCAGATCATCGATGAAGCCGAGTTGTCTGGCCGTCGGAGAGGTCATTCCCTCCAGAGAGCCTCCTTCGAAAAGTATAGGTGAATCCCTGAAGCTCGTCGTTTGCCATCACCTACGGTCCGAGTAAGTCCTGCAAGTCCGTGCCTTTTGCGGGCAACTCATCATTATTGTCGGCGGCGTACATGAGGAACGCCTTTCCAATACGCCCTGCTCTCCGGGTGACGGCCGTTCGTTTGTTGTCATCCATGAGTCAAATCTAGCTACTTCAGCAGTGCTTTGGCGATGACGAGGCGTTGGATTTCACTGGCGCCTTCGCCGATTTCGGTGAGCTTGGCGTCGCGCCAGAGCTTCTCGATCAGATAGTCGAACGTCATTCCGCGTCCGCCGTGAATTTGGAGCATCCGGTTCGTCGTGTCGCGGGCGGCCTCGCTGGCGAAGAGCTTGGCGTACGAGGCCTCCTTCACGATGGGCATGCCTTGATCGTGCATCCACGCCGCCTTGTGCACGAGGAGGCGGGCCGCTTCGACCTGCATCGCCGAATCCGCGATCATGTTTTGCACTGATTGCATCCGCGAGAGCGTCATGCCGAACTGCTCGCGCTGCTTGCTGTATTCGATGCCGAGCTCGAGCGCCTTCTCGGCGATGCCGAGCGCCATGCCGCCGATCCCCACGCGGCCCTGGTAGAGCAAACCGATCACCTGCTCGAACGTACCGGGAGTGTGCCAGCCGATGCAGTCGTTCATGTTGAATTTCAGCGTGTAGGACGCGGAGACGCCCGTGGTCGGAATGCGGCCGAGGTCCTCAAAGCCGGGCTGGTCCTTCTCCATCAGGAACGCGCTGAGCTCCGTGTCGCTGACGCGCGCGATGATGATGAAGAGCTTGGCAAAGCCGCCGTTTGTGATGAACATCTTCTGGCCGTTCAGCCGAAAGTAGCCCGGTTTGTCCTCGATGGGTGTGGCGAAGCTTTGCACGCGGCGGGCGTCGGAGCCTGCGTCGGGTTCGGTGAGGCCCCAGGAGAGCGGGATGTCACCGGAGAGGACTCCCCGCAAGTACTTCTCGCGCTGCTCGTCGTTGGCGAAGTGCTCGAAATGGGCGACGCAAAGCGCGTTGATCGCGGCCACGTTCATAGCGAGCGCCGGGTCGCCCCTAGCGATGATTCGGCACATGTCGGCATAGGTGGCGCAGGAATATCCGCGGCCGCCCATTTCCTTCTTCAGAACGCAACTCGTGATGCCGAGCTTGGCGGTTTGCTTCCAAATGTCGGGGGGGAAAGTGTCCTTCTCCCACTCGCGGGTATTCGGCAGGACGCAGTCGGCCACAAAACGCTCGACGTCGGCGAGGAACTTCTTCTCTTCTTCGTTGAAGACAGGAACCATGACCTGCGAATGATACCGCTACGGCGGGCCGTAGGCTATTTGGAAATCCTCGAAAACCTCGCCGCCGTCTCGTTCGCAGGTGAAATGCCAGATGGTTCCCGGGCCCGCCGCCACCTTTCTTATGAATCCGTCGTACAACGCATCGCAGTCGTCGTGCTGCGCGAGAATGGCTACTCCGGAGATGGGAAGATTCCAGACGCGGCCCTTGACGCCGTATGTACTCGCTGCTTGGGCGACGTAGGCCCGGTAGCCGACGCCTTGCACATTGCCGAAAACGACGATCCGCTCGGAGAACACTAGCCCAGTATACGAACCGCAGGGTGTTACAATAGGGGCGCGAATTAGATGATCGACTTCTTTCTGCACATCGACCAGTCGCTCGACACGATTCTGAGCACGTATAAGGCTTGGACCTACCTGATTCTTTTCGGCGTCATTTTCGCCGAGACCGGCCTCGTCATCGCGCCGTTTCTCCCCGGGGATTCGCTTCTGTTCGCGGCAGGGATGTTCTCGCACCGAGCGGAGGACGGCCTCAATCCGATTTTCCTTTTCTTCGTCCTCGTGTCGGCCGCGGTGCTCGGCGATTCGACCAACTATTTCATCGGCAAGTTCCTGGGGCCGAAGCTATTCAAGAACGGCAAGGCGCGGTTTTTCAAGAAGGAGAACCTCGACAGGACGCACGAGTTCTTCGAGAAGTACGGGGCGAAAACGGTCATCTTCGCGCGCTTCGTCCCGATTGTGCGCACGTTCGCGCCGTTCGTGGCGGGGCTCGGAGCGATGCCGTACCGCAAGTTCATAGGCTACAGCGTGTTCGGGTCGATCCTATGGGTGGGCATCTGCGTGTTCGCTGGCTACTTCTTCGGTCAGGTTCCCGCAGTGCGAGATAACTTCACGCTGGCAATCCTCTCAATAATTGCCGTTAGTGTGATCCCGGCGGCGATTGAAATCCTCCGCCGACGGGCTAAGAAGCCTCGTCCGGCGACAGAGAGCGATTAGGCCAAAACGGGCCGGGCTTCCGTCTCGGATGCCTTCTTCGTGACTTCCTCTTGCTCGAGCACGGACTTCAAAGCGACCAGCGCGACCTCCAAGTGCTTGTCCTCGGGCTCGCGCGTGGTTAGAAGCTGGCTCTTCAGCCCCGGCCAAAACAACGCCATGACCCATTTTTCGCTCCGGAATTTCCCTGCGAGCCGGATCGCTTCGTAGCTGATTCCCGCGATGAGCGGCAGGATCATCAGCTTCAGACCGATCCTCACCAGCAAATCGACAGCTGTGCTGCCGGTGTTGTAGTCCCGCGGAAGGAGCGTGAAAGCCACGATCGAGATCAGAAGAACGATAATAGCGAAGCTTGTGCCGCAGCGCGGATGGAGGCGGGTTTGCGCGCGGGCGTTTTCGAGGGTCAGGTCCTGCTCGGCTTCCAAAGCGTTGATCGCCTTGTGCTCGGCGCCGTGATACCTGAAGACCTCTTGCACGTCCTTCATCATGCCGATTAGCGCCAGGTATCCGATGAAGATCACGGCTTTGACGATGCCTTCGACCACGTTCAGCCCGAAGGCGGTCTTGATACCGAAATTGGTGAACAGCTGGGCGATCCAGACCGGCGTAGCCACGAATAAAAGCACACCCATGCCGAGGCCGAAAATCATGGTTCCGACGACGGCCAGTTTCATGAGCGACGCGCCGCCCTTGGCTTGTGGCCGGACGATCGTGGAGCCCTCCGTCGACACCTCGGTGGGTTGCGGCGCGCCGTTGGAAGCGATCTCTGCCGGAGTCGATTCGGCCGCATGGGGCACGACGGGTGTCGGCGGGACGCCCGCGGTTGCGCTTGCCGCGAGTTCTTCGCCTAATATACTTGGCTTGATTCCATCGGCTTCGTATTGCGGATCGAGCTGGACGGTCGAGGAGAAATTCATGGCGCGGATGCCGAGCGCCATCGCATCCAGAAGCGCAAGCGTGCCGCGCAGGAAAGGCGCCTTCAGCCACTTCTGCCTGCCAATCCTCGTTTTGGCGAGCGGCTCGGCTTGAAGGACGATCTTGCCGTTCGGAGCGCGACAGGCCACCGCGAAGTGCTTGGGCGAGCGCATCATGACCCCCTCGATAATAGCCTGCCCGCCGTACTGTAAATATTCGCCCTTTGGCATAGGTAGCGAGTATATTCTGTTTCGCCGATGGATGAACAACGCCTCTTCAAGCTTTTCACCGACCTTTGCATGATCGATGCTCCTGCGCTCAAGGAGAAAGAATCGGTCGCGTGGACCAAGGACTATCTGTTAGCGATGGGCCTCGAGGTTTGGGAAGACGACGCAGGCACGAAGCTGGGGGGCAACGCGAACAACCTCATCGCTAAGCTAAAAGGGAGCTTGCCGGCCGCGCCCGCGATTTTTCTCTCGGCACACTTCGACACTGTGGAGCCGACTGCGGGGCTGGAGATCGGCGAGAAGGACGGGACTTACTACAGCATCAGCGACACGATTTTGGGCGCGGATGACAAGGCTGGGATGGCGCCCGCGATCGAGGCGGTGAACTCGATCATGGAGACCGACCAGCCGCACGGAGATGTTTATTTGATCCTATCCGTGGCGGAAGAGATCGGCCTCAAGGGTGCGTTCGCCTGCGATATCGAGGCGGTTGGCGCGGACTTCGGCTACGTTTTCGACGCGGGGCCTCCGGTGGGGACGTTCGTCAACCGCGTGGGCACTCACGCCAAGCTGACGGCGAAGATCATCGGCAGGCCCGCCCACGCCGGCAAACATCCCGAGGAAGGCATCAACGCGATCCAAGCGGCGTCGCGGGCCGTCGCTCGGATGAAGGTCGGAAGGGTCGACGAGGTGACGACGTCCAATGTCGGCTCGATCTCCGGGGGCACGGCGACTAACGTCGTGGCGGCGGAAGCGGTGTTGCACTGCGAAGCCAGGAGCCTCGACGAGGCCAAGCTCGACGCCCAAACCGCCCACATGGTCGAGTGCTTTGAAACGGAGGCCGCCGCCATGGGCGCACGGGCCGAGATCGATCTCAGCCGCGCGTACAGCGGCTATCGGGTGGCGGAGGACCAGCCGGTGGTGCGCGTGGCACAGGCAGCGGCGCGCAACATGGGCGTTTCGGGTGATCTCAGGTGGACCCTCGGCGGAAGCGACGCTAACGCGTTCAATCTGCAAGGCGTTCCGAGCATCGTCTGCGGCACCGGCATGCAGGAAATCCACACTCACGACGAGTACGTGAGCCGGAAGGACCTCGTGGACCTGACCGTCCTCGCGATCGGCTTGGTACGTGCGACAGCTGAGTCGGCGCCGGAGCCTGCCAACCCTTGAAAATCGCCGCCGCCATCGCGCTGTGCGTCTGCCTAACGGCGTGTAACAAGCAGAAAGCGGAGCCTGCGACCGTTGTCGAGCCGCCGCCTAAGGCTGGGCGAAAGTTCGCGCTGGCCTCCTACGATCGCGCGACGATCAGTGTGAAGAGACACAAGATCGACGTGTATGTCGCCGATGACCAGGACAAACAGACCGAAGGCTTGATGTTCGTCGAGGACGGCGAATTGGGCGCTGACGAAGGAATGATTTTCGTTTTCCCGGACGAGCAGTATCGCTCTTTTTGGATGAAGAACACGCTGATCCCGCTCGACATCGCTTACCTGAAATCGGACGGCACGATCCTCAATATTGTTAGAATGGAACCGCTCATGGAGATCGGCTACCCGTCCGAGGGGCTCGCGCGATTTGCCGTGGAGATGAAGGCCGGATGGTTCGAGAAGAACGGAGTTAAGCACGGCGCGCGCTTCGAGCTCTCGGGCCTCGCCAACCGCCGCTAGGCGGGCTTCCTCACTCGTAGTCCACACGGCGGCCGACGCCGCGATGCAAGTCGCCCAAGAGGCCGTCCCCGCCATGTCTGACGAGCACCGCGCGATCATCGACGAGAGGGGGTAGATTGGAAGAGCCGAGAGTTGGGAATGCGTGACCTCTATCAACAGATTCAGGAGTGCGTCTGCTTTCTAGGCACAGAAGGTTCTGACGGGCGAGTTCAGTATCAGGGGACAGCCTTTTGGATCACGCTGCCAGACCCTGGTGATGATGAAGGTGAATTTGCCTACCTAGTTACGGCTCGCCACTGCGTTGAGCGTGGGCGCCTAGCTCCGAAGTTTTTTGGCAGAGTGAATAAGGAGGGCGGTGGCTCAGACGTATTCGACGCAATGGATCATTGGGCATTCCCTGATGACCCAAGTGTCGATCTTGCTGTACGTCTGCTATACCTCCCTGAGGGCTACCAACGCAGGGCCATTCCTCTACATCTCTTTGCAATGCCAGAGCGTATGGAACAGGAACAAATCGGCGTGGGTGATGACGTCCTCGTGACCGGTCTTTTTTCGTTACGATCGGGTCAGGATCGCAACCTGCCAATCGTCCGAACTGGCATTATCTCGTCCGTCGTGGACGAGCCGTTTCTTGACGATGGCGGGCGAGAATACAGGGCCTTTCTAGCTGAAGTGCGTTCAATAGGTGGACTAAGCGGATCGCCGGTCTTCGTGAAGTACCGCCGAGCGGACCGCAAGCCGATGATACAGCACGTGGTCGGTGATTACGACGTGCGCACAGTACTCATCGGTGTTGTTCGTGGCCACTTCGACCTGCGAACTCAGCGCGAAGCAATTGATTCGCCGTCAGACGAAGCCCTAAACATGGGTATTTGCCTAGTCACGCCGATCGGTGAGCCACACGCTCTCCTCTTTAGCACCGAGCAAGAGCAGTTCCGGCGAAAAATCCTCGAAGAGGGAAGCGCTAGCAGCTAGCGGGCGATCCGCGGCTCCCGGGGCGGGAAGTGGGGGTTTTATTTCGGAAATGGAACCTGGGATTTCGGAAATGCGGCGTGCCATTTCGCGCCCCACGGCTATAATGGCGGCATGGTCGATTGGTACCCCGTCCGCGACTCTGAGCTGACTCCGTGGCACTTCACGTTGCACGCCGAGTGCGTCAACTACGCCGCCACGTTCCCGATGATCCTCGACATCGCAGCCCTCGCGAAGGTCGCCGCCAACAAAGACATCGTCGCGATCCTCGTCAACAAGTCCGAGCAGGCCAGGAACTTCTTCTTCGACGTGACCGAGTACAAGGACATCTGGCTGGACAGCGACCTGGGCACACCGACCCCGCCCGTGCCCGTGCCGCCGAGCGCGATCGTCCCGTCGGCGGGTGCGATGGTCGGGGTGGAGGCGTTCACGCGGCAGCTCGTGGCGCAGCTGAAGGCGCACCCGAACATGACCCCGGCGATCGAGGCCGCGATGGGCATTCGGGGCACGGCCGACACCTTCGGCGATCCCGAGATCATCTCGGCGATCCCCCGCGGCGCGAGCCAGGTGCGCCTGCGGCTCAAGAAGGCGGGCTATCCGGCTTGCGCGGTGGACTCGCGGCGCCCGGGCGGCGCTTGGGATGAGATCGGCATTTCTCTGACAGCGGGCGTCTCGGAGGTTCGCGAGTACCGCATCCAGGGCGTTCTGGACAATGTGCGGCAGGGCTCGATCAGCGCCGTCGTCCAGGTCGCGACCACGCCGTAGGATTTGAGCATCCTCATGGTTGTTCTGGCGACGGTACTGACAGCCGTCGTTGGCAGCCTCTTCGCCTCGCTTGCCGGGATGTTCTTGTCGGCGCCCCTTGCGCTGGCGCTGGCGTGGACGCCCGTCGCCGTTCGCGTTGTTATCTGCTCGCCCGTAGCGGGCTTCTTGATCGGGTTTGCCTTTAGTGCGATCGGCTATCTCTTCTTCAAGTGCCTGGTCGGACCAATGCCGGTCTGGGTGCCATTGCTCGGCTTGATCATGGTCTACAACGCTTACAAGCGAAACCAGGTGCAGAGTAAGGCATGGCGCGAGGCCGGGGAGTTGGCCCGAGCCGCGTTTGGGCCAGTTCCTCTCGCGGGAGCGCTAGTCATCGTCGGGATGTTGGCCGGGCTGGGTCTCGGCATGGCATATTTCCCAACTCTCTGATCGCTCACCCCCTGCCCCCCTCCCTCAACGGCGGGAGCGGTCGCGCCTGGTTAGGGTCCTTGTGTGTGATGGACGTCAAACCGCGAGCGATTCAAGGGTCGGAGGCGGCTCGACGGCTTCGTAGATCATGCTCGATCTGGTTTGTGGTTCGTAGCGGACCTCGATGCAGCGGTCGGCCTTTTGGTTGATCGAGTCCATATGGCTGATAATCAGAATCTGGACGAACATGCATTTCATCGCTTCCAGCTTATCGAGCAGGCTTTCGCGACGGTCTTCGTCGAGCGAGCCGAACGCTTCGTCGAGGATCAGCAACGACATCGGCTGTCCGCTTCGGTCCTGGATCATTTGCGCCAGCCCGAGCCTCAGAGAAAGGGCCACGAGATCCGACTCGCCGCCGCTCATAACCTTCTTGTCGACGCCGTCGTCGACGATAGTGGCTTCGAAGCCCTTATTCAGTTTGAGCGATAGGTAACGGCCGTCTGTGAGAGCCGAAAGCGTGTCGCTAGCGTAGGTTTCGAGGGTGGGGATCGTGGTGCGGTTCAGGGCATCACGCAGCTCGGCCATCCCTTTCGAGACCTCGGTTTGCAGTTTCTGCTCTCTCTCGAGCCTATCTGCTGCCCTTCGGTTTTCCTTGTATTGATTTAGAAGCTGCTTGGCGGCTTCGGCGGCCTTCTCGCAGTATTCGACCCTTTGCTTTGCGGCCAGCAGCTGCGCCTCCAGAGCCCGGTGCGCCTTGTCACTCTGCGTGTATTCCTCGATCACCTTAGCCGCTTGCTCCTCGGTTAATCCGAGCTCCGCAAGCCGATTCTTGTCTTCTTCTTGGCGCTTCTTTTCCTCATCGAACTTCGCATCGGCCTCCTCGTGCTCCTTCTTAGCCAGAGTCGTCTGTCCTTCGACCTCGCCCAGCTCGAGGAAGCGTCGCCAGCTCGGCCTCAGCTGCGCAAGCGCGGCCTCGACCTCGGCCAATCGGGATTCGTCGAACTTGTGTGGCAGCGCTTTGGCTCGTTCCTCCAGCTGTTCGATCTGGCTCTTGAATGCCGCAGCCGATCTTTCCTTTTCGACCCTACGCTCGGCCGCGATTCGTCCCCTCTGTAAAGCAGCGTCGGCCGCTTCTTGGCCGTCCTTTGCCTCGGCCATGCTCACCTTCAGCAGAGTGACTAGTTCCGGCTCTTTGAGGAGTTCGACACATTCTTCGCCCGCGCCCTTCGCCGATGCCTCGGCTTTGGCGATCGCGCCGATCAGCAGAACCGTCTTCGGCAGATGGCCATCGGGCAGCGGCTGGCCGCACGTCGCGCACTTTCCGTCTTGCTCCGCCTTTTCGGATTCCTCCAACTCGCAGCGCAGCTTGCGCAGCCTGTCCCCCTCGACGGCAAGTTTGCTCCTGGCGCCTTCGGATTCCAAGGCCCATTTGTTGGCAACGTCCGTTAGCTTCGATTCGGCGTCGCGCACCGCCGAGGCGCATCCGGCAGCGGCTTCTTGCAGCTTTTCGAGTTCGACGCCGGGCAGCGCCTTTAGGTCGGCAAGGGCAGCGTCGAGCTGCTCCTGCATGTTCGCGATGATCGCCTCGGCCTTCGTCCGCTCTTGCGCCTTGGCCTTTTCCTCCTGGAGAGCCTTGTGAGCCAGCTCGTTGCGGACGTATTCGGCGTGTGGCTTTGCAAGGGATTGTTTCTCTAAAGCCTTCACCTCGAGGTATTTCACGCGGCCGGCAGCCGCCTTCATGTTTTCGAGGAGTGTGGTTCCAACCTGTTTACGGTCCTCGATCTGCTGTCTCAATCTGGCTGCCGACTCGGCGGCTTTCTTTTTCGGCTCTAGGCGTTCGAGCGCTTTTTGGCTTTGCTCGAAGAGCTTCGAGCTATCCTGGACGAGCGTGTTGGCGGCGTCGAGTTCTGCATTGGCGGTTATGCATTTGTTCTCGATCTCATCGCCGTTCCCTAAGACGGCCAGCATTCCTTCGAGCAGTTTGCCCGTGTCGAAACCACTCTTCTTCGCCAAATCGCCCGCGCGGCGGAGGTCGTCGAACCCGAGCATTTTGGCTACCTGCTGCTGCTTTTGGGTGGGATTCTGAAATTTCAGGAACTCGAGTTCCTTTTGCTCCGCACAGAAGCTGTTTTTGAACTGCTGATAGTTCAGCCGCAGGAGCTTACATACCTCCTTGCCGACAGTCAGCAAACCTGTGGCAATCGTCTTAACCTCGCCATCGTCCAGTTCGCTCAAGCAGGCGCTCTTGAAGTTGCGCTCGACTGCATAATCACGGTTGCCGATCGAAAACTCGAGCGTTACCGACACCGGTTCGTTGTCGTCTGCCCACAGATGCTGTAGGGACTCCTTCACGTCACGGTTTTCGCCGTACAGCGCCCAGGCGATGGCCTCCAGAATCGTCGTCTTGCCGCTTCCGTTTTGGCCGACAATGGCCGTAATGCCGTCGGAAAAGACGATCTCCGCCGATCGGTATTGCCTGAAATTCGCGAGCCTAATCCTCCTCAGCAACACCTGCGACCTCCAGCAGCCGCGCCGCGCCGGCTTCCACGTATTCTTTGCGTTCCACGGATTTCGGAAGGTCTCGCTTCCCGGCAAACTCGCGCCAATCTTCATCGAGCGAGCGCCCGGAGACCTTGACCTGGTCCGAATCGGACTTCGCGTACTGTATCTCGTGGAAATAGACCAGCGCACGACTCTGGATTTCTCGAACGATTTGGTGGGGAATCTCGGCGCGAGACACGGGATCGACGTTGATACTTCGCTGGCGAACGATCGGCAGAGAGTCGTTGTCCCAGACGGCCTGGGATCCCAATCTGCCACCTATTTCGACGCCGCTGAGGCCGGATGCATCGATCGGAGTCAGATCGAGAACTTGGCGAACCGGCTCCACAATGTGGTCACTGATTTTGACGGACTCGGCGTCGAACATGACCCATCGTTTCGGGCAGTCAGTTTCTTCCCAGATGTTTGTGGACGTATAGTCAGTTGAGCCACAGTACACGGCGTTCTTGCCGATTACCTTGTGCACGTGGTAGTCGCCCAAGGCTATGTAGTCCCAGCGGTCGGGCTTCATCTCGGATACGTTGAAATCCGGCGCGTATTTCAACGAACCCTCAAGGCCGTGCATGGCCAGGATCGATGCCCTTGAGCCGGACGGAATGGCGCGGTCCTTTTCGTGGAGGGCACCGTACGGAACGCAAACGAACTCCGTGTCTTCGAGAACGAAGCGCCTGAGCTGTTCATCGGCGATGTATAGCCCCGGGATATTGCCGAACAGCTTGAGAATGCACCCGGCGTCCGAAGTGCGCGGCGTTTCGTGGTTGCCCGCGACGATGATGAACGGCCGGCCCTTGCGCTCGGCTTGCATTTTCGTAAGCGCTTGGAACGCCCTGATGATCACATGGTTGCTCGGCCGGACCTTGTCGAAAAAATCGCCCGTGTGCAGGACGACATCCGGGTCTTGCGATAAGATATCTTCGAGAAACCTCTCGAAGGTACGAAAGACATCCACCTCTCGTTGGTTCAGCCCGCTGTCGTTGACACGGGTATAGGCTCTGAACCCCAAGTGGGTGTCGCTAAAATGAGCAATTCTCACGGCTTGAACGAGGATCGGTAATCCCCTATAGGATTATACAGTTTAGGTAGACAAAACGGTGCGGGTTTTTACGAGCCATAATCGAGAGCGTGAGGCGCGGCGCGATCGGACCGGTTTCCTGGCTTGCTCTCGCCTTGCTACTGGTCGCAGCTGTTTTAGCGCATTTGCTGGCCAGCGGAGTGTTTTCGATTCCGGAAGTTTGGAAGGGGCTCATGAGCGGACCAGGAAATTCTCCCGAGCAAGTGGTGCTGTGGAGCATCAGGCTTCCCAGGGTTTGTGCAGCGGCGCTTGTCGGGGCGATCTTGTCAATGGTGGGTGCGGCGTTCCAATCACTCTTTCGCAATCCGCTCGCCGACCCTTACATCATCGGTGTCAGTAGCGGCGCGGCTGTGGGCGGCGCGATTGCGAGCATCCTCGGCCTTTCGACACTCTTGGGCGGAACGGGAGCGGTCGCGCTCGCTTTCCTTACGGCACTCGGAGGATTGGTGCTCGTCATCATTGCCAGCCGTGGGCGCGGCGGGCTCGCGTTGAGTTCGCTGTTAATCGCCGGAGCGGCGGTGGGATCATTCCTGTGGGCATTGGTGACGTTTTTTCTCGCCTACGCGGGGCAGGATGCCTCGAGGATCCTCTACTGGCTACTGGGAAGTTTTGTCTCGATGGACTGGCAGCGGGTTACGATGCTCGCGATCGTCGGGACTCTCGGTTATCTCGTGCTTCATCGTAACGCGCGTCCGCTCACACTGATGGCCGTGGGCGAAGAATCGTCGGCGAGGCTCGGGGTCGAGACCGAGCGGATCAAGTGGTCGACCCTGCTGGTCTGCACGGCGATGGCTGCCGGTGCAGTGGCGGCGGTCGGGATCGTCGGCTTTGTCGGGCTGTTCGTTCCGCATATCGGCAGACGCCTTTTCGGAGCGCAGTTGGAGGTTTTGTTGCCGGCGACCGCTGTCTTAGGCGCGGCGAGTGTGGTGCTAGCGGATTTACTCGCCCAACGCCTCATCCCCGGCCAAGAAATCAATATAGGAGTCCTCACCGCGCTCATCGGCGCACCCTTCTTGATGCTTTTACTCAGGAATCGGTAGCGAGAAGTATACTGACGCCCATGCCGGCATCCACTTCGGCGATCACCCATATTTCTCTAGCCGGAATTGCGCCGATTCGCTCCGGGAAAGTCCGTGAAATATTCGACCTCGGCCAGACATTGCTGATGGTCGCGACCGACCGCGTGAGCGCGTTCGATGTCGTCATGCCGAATGGAATTCCGGATAAGGGGAAAATTCTCAATCAATTAAGCGCCCTTTGGTTCAACAAATTGCGAGATATTATTCCCAATCATCTCATAACAATAAATGATGATGAAATTGCGGATGCGCTAGGTGGTTGCTATGACGAAACCCAGCTTGGCGGCCGATGTATGATCGTCGAAAAATGCGAACCGGTATTAATCGAAAGCGTGGCTCGAGCCTACATCGCCGGATCCTTATATAAGGAATATGTCACCGCCGGGGGGATGGAGAAAAATGTAGCCCTTCACGGTATAGCACTTCCGCCGGGTCTGCTCCTGTGCGGCAAGCTTCCGCAGACGATTTTCACCCCGGCAACAAAGGCGCAAACTGGTCACGACGAGAATATCGGTTTCACTGAAGCAGCGCGGATTGCTGGGGCCGACGTTGCCCTTGAATGCCGGCTCTCTACGATGCGGCTTTTTCAAAGTGCTCAAGCGATTTGCGAATCCGCTGGAATTATTCTCGCCGATACGAAATTCGAGTTCGGCACGTGCGAAGCCGGCCTAAAACTCATCGACGAGGCGCTGACCCCCGACAGCTCGCGCTTTTGGCCGAAAGAAACGTACGCACCCGGGAAAAATCAGGACAGCCTCGACAAACAATTTATTCGCGATTATTTGGAGACGTTAACTTGGGACAAGAAAGCGCCCGGTCCCGAGCTTCCCAAGCAAGTGGTCGAAGGGACCCGAGAGCGCTATATAGATATCTTTAAGAGGATTACGGGGGCGGACCCGAGGCTCTAGGGGAACCGCGGCGTGGCGAGTTTCGTCTTTCGGACATAGGATGGCTTTTACACCTGAAGAACTCGTGGGCGGCCTTGGCATTTCGATTGTCATGGCGTTGGCGACGGCGGCCTGGGTCATAACGATTGTTTACTGGATGCTCGAGGGCGAGATCGACTCTATAAAGGGCGCAATTGTTATCGCAGTCGCTCTTAGCCTCTTACCTTTGGGGATATGGCCGCCGTTTCCTTGGCTCACCGCACTGGTGCTTCTTTGCATGATTGTGGGATTCCTCTTCGTGCCTTTTGCCCGCTCGGTTTACGGGTCTCAAATGCACCGGATGATCGATACCGATGAGCTTGAAAAGGCCTACGCGGCATTTGGAAGAGACCCCGGAAACGTCGGAGCGCGCTTCGAGATCGCGAGGGTGCTTCAGAAGAATGGCCTTTTCGCCCAGGCCATAGCCATCGGCGACGGGGCGGAGAAAAGCCTCTCCACTGCAATCGATCCGGAGACCAACAGTTCGACAAGGGATCGTTTCTACCGAGAAATCACGCTGCTGCAAAGATGGAAGGACGACACGCCGGACCGGCTAAGTAAAGCAATCGCATGCCCACGCTGCAAGAAGGCAAACGAGGCCGGCGCCATTGCCTGCGCCGGGTGCGAGGCCCCGTTCTTGCTCGACCTCGCACGCGGGTCGTTTGGAACCGAGCGAATCACCGGTCGATTGGTCATCGCATGGGTCGTGATCTGCCTTATGGTACTGTCCTTTTCGTTCGCGGCATTCACCATGAAGGGTGTGGCGATGACGGCGGCGATCTTGCTTTCACTCGCGAGCGGCGGGTTGGCGCTGGCGGCTGTATTTCGCGGTATCAAGGCCGTCTAAGAAGGATTGCCGGCCGGGAACGCAGAAATAGCTAACTGCGCATGATCGCCAAGGTGCGGACGGCCACGCTGCACGGAATCGATGCCCTCGAGGTAACGGTGGAAGCCGGTATCTCCGGGGGTTCGCCCTATTTTGCCATCGTGGGCTTGCCGGATGCTTCGGTCAAAGAGGCCGCTGAACGCGCCCGCACGGCCATAACGAGTTCCGGATTCGAGTTTCCGTATCGAAAGATCACGGTCAATCTGGCGCCGGCCGATATGCGAAAGGAAGGCCCGTCTTTGGATCTACCCATTGCTCTGGCGATCCTCGCTGCGAGCGGTCAGCTTGCGCTCGATGCGTTCGACGAAACGCTCATCGCCGGGGAACTTGGCCTCGACGGCCTTATCCGTCCCATCAATGGCGCTGTCAGCATGGCCCTTCATTGCCAAGACGCCGGCATCGAGCGGATTGTTCTGCCCGAAGCGAATGCTCCCGAGGCGACCGTCGCCCAGGGCGTCTCGGTGTATCCGGTTCAGCATCTGCGCGAGGTGTGGGAACTTCTCTCCGATCCGGGGAGCCGAACCCCCCTGCCGACGGTGGACTTCGCCAGCCAGCCTCGACCGGAATATGGGGTGGATTTCTGCGACGTGAAGGGCCAGCGGCAGGCGAAACGCGCCCTCGAGATCGTAGCCGCCGGAGGGCACAACACAATAATGGTCGGCTCGCCTGGGAGCGGCAAGACTATGCTCGCCAGGCGCCTACCCACGATCCTGCCTCCGCTGACACAACAAGAGGCCATCGAGGTCACGCGGATATACAGCAGCGCCGGCATGATGAACGGGCGCAAGGGCCTCATTTGGGAGCGGCCGTTCCGCGCGCCACATCATGGAGCGAGCCATGCCGCGATTGTGGGCGGCGGGAGAGTACCGCGTCCCGGCCAGGTAAGCCTCGCACACCACGGGGTGCTGTTCCTCGACGAGATGCCCGAGTTCGACCGGAGTGTGCTCGAAGGCCTGCGGCAACCTCTCGAAGACGGCGTGGTCTCCGTGGCGAGAGTTCAGGCGACACTCGACTTCCCTGCCGAGATGATGCTGATCGGCGCGCTGAACCCGTGCCCGTGCGGATTCCACGGTGATCGGGTCAAGGCGTGTTCGTGCAGTCCGGATGCGATTCGCCGGTACTTGGGCCGAATCAGCGGGCCGCTCCTCGACAGAATCGATTTGCATGTGGAGGTTCCGCGCCTGACGCAGGACGAACTTGTCGAGGCGAAGCCCGGCGAGCCGTCGGAAGCGATCGCCGGTCGCGTTCAAAAGGCGCGTCAGATGCAGACCGATCGATTTGCGGGCGCCAGCACGAAAGTCAACGCCCGCATGACTACGAGGGAGCTCAAGGAGTACTGCCCTCTAAGCGACGGGTGCAAAGACTTCCTGCGGTCTGCAGCCGGCAAGTTGGGCCTCTCCGCTCGCGTTTATGATCGCGCGGTGAAGGTTGCGCGAACGATCGCGGACTTGGCCGGAGACAAGGACATCACCGAAACCCACTTGAGCGAAGCCGTCCAGTACCGCTTGCTGGATCGCGGCATAGCGTAGGCGCAACCTCTTGGTTACGGGGCTCGTCTTCAAGGTAATGAAGTTCCTCACTCCCGCAATCGCGCTCGTCACCATCGTGACCGGATGCGCCTCCAGCTATACGGGCAAATACAAAGCGATGGCCGACATGGGTGTTGCAAAGGTTTCGATGGGCAGCCTGGACCTTAGGGGCGACAAGACCTTCTCCCTGGAAGTTGCGATGGTTTCTATGGAAGGTACTTGGAGCGCCTCCGGCGATACGCTGACGTTGACGCCCAACTCGTCGGGCTCGGTGAAGGCGAAGCCGTTCGAGCTCCACGCCAAGGACGGCGGCAAGGCCCTGACTGCGCCCGACCAGTTCAAGGGCGCGAAGTTCGTCAAGGAGTAATCGCCGCCGGGCGGTAAAATAGGGTCAATGAAGCTTTTCCTGGATACGGGCGAAATTCGCGAAGTGGAGAAGGCCGCGGGGTGGGGGATTCTCGACGGCGTGACCACCAACCCCACGCTCATCGCCAAATCGGGTCGCGGTTTCCAGGAGACGGTTCTCGACATCGGCGAGCTTCTTCCCGGTGGCGCGATTAGCGCCGAAGTCGTCGCCACCGAGTACGACACGATGTTGGCGGAGGCCGAGGAGATCGCTTCCTGGCACGAACAGATCGTGGTGAAGGTCCCGATGATCCGCGACGGTGTGCTTCTTGTCAAAACGCTCTCGGATCGTGGTATACGCACGAACGTGACCCTCGTTTTCACGGTGAGCCAGGCGTTGCTGGCCGCCAAGGCGGGGGCTACGTTCATCAGCAACTTCGTCGGCCGTGTGGACGACATCAGCGGCGACGGCATGGCGGCGGTCGCGGAGACGGTCGAGATGGTGGAGAAGTACGGATTCGACAGCGAGGTCCTCGTTGCCAGCGTGCGCCATCCGCAGCACGTGGTCGATGCGATCCGCGCCGGCGCGCATATCGCCACGATGCCCTTCGAGGTGATGGACAAGCTCTTCAACCACCCCCTCACCGACTCCGGGCTTCAGCGGTTCATCGACGACTTCCGAGAGGCAGGCTTGGAGATTCGGGCAAAAGCCAAGGTTTAGCTTCCCGTCCTCGTCATCACGACTCTGGGACCCAGTTAATGTGACGTGATGACGGCTCGTTTTTCCGTTTAGCGAAATGCGGTTGATTCATCGGACGGAGTCTGACTTCGTGGACGGCGCGGACCCCGTGGACAGGGTGGGTTTTTTGGTAGCCGCTAAGGCTCCAGGGCTGGCAGCGCCATGTCGCTGCTGTGACCGGGAAAGGCTTTGGCTTCGGGGTCGATGAGGGTCTTGGCGTAGTTGACGGCGGTGCAGACCTCGCCGACGCCGGTGGCGATGAGGTCGAGCTTCGCGTCGTGGGTGCAGATGTCGCCGGCGGCGTAGACGCCCACGAGGTTTGTCTCCATGCGGGAGTTCACCACGATCTTGTTTTTTTCGATATCGAGGCCCCATTGTTTCAGCGGACCCAGGGCGGTTTTGAATCCGATGTTGACGATCAGGGAGTCGCAGGAGAGTTCGGTGACCTCATGGGTCTGCTTGTTCACTACGGTAACGGCGTGGAGCTGGTCCTCGCCGAGCAGTTCGGACACGACCTCCCAGAGGCGGACTTCGACGGTGCTCGCTGTTAGTTTGCGTACGCTGTCTTCGTGGGCCCTGAAGCCGTCTCGTCGGTGCACCAGCGTTATCTGGCCCGCGACGTTCTCGAGGCCGAGGGCCCAGTCCAGCGCGCTGTCTCCGCCGCCGATGACGATGACGTTCTTGCCGCGCAAGTCCTCCTTGCTGCGGACGCCGTACATAAGGCCGGCGCCGGTGAAGTGGTCCTCGCGCTCCACGCCCAGTCTCGTCGGGGAGAACGCGCCGACGCCCGCGCAGATAACGACGGTCTTCGACGGGTGCTCATCGGTGTGAGTGCGCAGGAGCCATTGGCCGTCGCACCGCTCCAGTTTCTCGCACCTTTCGCCCAGCGCCAGTTCCGGGTGGAAGCGGTTGGCTTGAATGAGCATCCCGTCGGCGAGGTCCTTCGCGAGAATCTCAGGGAAGCCCGGCATGTCGTAAACGAACTTCTCGGGGTAGAGGGCGGTGAGCTGGCCGCCGGGCTCGGTGAGCGAGTCCACAATGCGTACGCTCATGCCACGAAGCCCCGCATAAAAAGCGCCGAAAAGCCCGACCGGGCCCGCGCCCACAATTGTAATGTCCCTAAGTCTGTTCAAGTCTCGATGCAGTCTACCGGTTGGCTACTCGACCCAGATATCGCCCGTGTCGCCGAACTCCTTCTTCCAGATAGGGACGTCTTGCTTTAACCGGTCGATCAAGAAGCGGCAGCACTCGAACGCTTCGGCGCGGTGGGTACAGGCCGCCACAGTCACCACCGCGATCTCGCCGGGAAGGAGTTCTCCCAGGCGGTGTACGATCGCAACGCGCGCTCCCC
>JACDEQ010000130.1 GCA_013816225.1 Armatimonadota bacterium
CGAGCCAACTCCGGTTCAGCGTCGAGTCGTTCGTCAACACGGGCAATCTTAACCGGAAGCTCGAGTTGTTCAACGTCGTGACTCAGGCGTACGAGCAAATCGATCTGCAGGGAGCAAGCCAAACCGAAGGCATCGTCGAGATCCTGATCTCATCGGATGCAGGACGATTCGTCAACTCCACGACCGGCGCCGTCAGCGCTAAGGTAAGCTGGAAAGCTACGTCCACCACGTTCATTTATCCTTGGAACGCAAAGGTCGACCACATCTTCTGGAGACTCAACCCGTAACGGTTGATTTTTCGAACGAAGAATAAGGGTCGCTTCAAATGGCGAAGCGGCCCAATCTCTGTCACCATTCCGACGAGGACCAGCGCTCGAGGGCGATCTGCACCCGATTCGTGAGGCCCTTTTTCTTCAGGATTCGGCTCACCAAGTTCTTCACGCTCTGCTCGCTTAAGCCTAAGCGCTGAGCGATGTCGCGGTTGGCTAGGCCTTTTGCCACAAGCGCTGCGATGTCTTGCTCTCTCGCAGAAAGATCGCGCCCCCTGATCCCTGCGCGTCCCGCTCCACGCTCCGGCATGTCCCAGGTCTTCCCCGCGGCCACGGCGCGGATCGCCTTCTGCAGCGATTCAGAATTGCTCGTGCGCAAAACGAGCCCTTTCGCTTCGCTGGGTGCGAGTGAGGCGACACGCGTTGCATTCGCTTCGTCGGCAAGGACCACGAATACCGTGTCTGGGGAGACCGAGCGCATTTCCGCCAGTTCCTGATCGCCCAACTCTTCGAGCAGCTTGGCGTCGATGAGCAATACCTGGGGATTGCCTCCAAGAGCATCTAGGAGCTGACGTGGGTCGGAAGCGACTCCCACGAGGCGAATGTCGTCGGCAGGCGCCAAGATAGCAGCAATCCCCTCCGACGTCAGAGTTTGGGAATCGGCCAATACAACAGTAATCTCGTTAGTCCCGTTTAAGGTTTGCACTCCGTCTTTTACAAACGGCGAGAACGTGACTAATGTTTCAGTCCACCAGGAGCCGCTTGATCTTCTTCTTCGCGCGTTGGAGGGCGTTGTCGATGGATTTCGTTCCGCAGATCAACTCGCCGGCGATTTCGTGGTAGCTCTTGCTATCGAGATATCGCTGAACAACAAGAAGCTCGAGCGGGCTCAAATGGTCTTCGAGGGTTTGGGGAAGATTCCTCGGCAAGCGCGTTCGCATAAGCATGTCTTCGGGGTTGGCCCCGGCCCGGTCGGCGATTACGTCGATCAGCGTTCCATCCGCCTCGTCGTCGGTAAAGCACCAGCTCAAGGATACATATCCGTTGAGCGGGCCGTGCTTTTGCCGAGTGGCCGTCTTGACCGCCGTAATGATTTGCCGTGTTACGCAAAGTTCGGCAAACGGGGCGAATCTGGGGAGCTTGTCGGCGCGAAAGTCCCGAATGGCTTTCCAGAGGCCCATCATGCCTTCTTGGATGACATCTTCATGATCGGCTCCGATGACGAAATACGTCCGCGCCTGCCGCTCGACCAGGCTCCTATACCGTAGGAACAGCCATTCTGCAGCTCGGCCATCTCCGGTCTTTGCGCGATCGACGGCATCTTCGTCGGTGATACCAAACCTCGTCGCCGCCATCTCGCCAGGACTTAAATAAGTCATCGAACGCGTCCTCCCTACACTGGACATTACACCCGGCGCTCCACTCATCGAACCGGGCTTATGAGCATGTTGGAGGAAAGCCGCAGGGCGTGTCAACCGCCGCCGCGAAAAAGTATGAGAAAATTTCGAGAATCCGGCGAACTCACGCGCGATTCAGCAACGGTGCGGAATAGTCCAGCAACGGCGCCGAACGGTCCAGCAAGCTTGCGGAATGGTCCAGCGAACTCCGTGGAACAGTCCGGCGCGCTTGCGTGGCGATAGGAGCTTCTAGCCTTCCTCTTCCTCGTCATCGGTTTTCCCTTCGCCGCGGCGCTCGGCCTCTTCGCGGTCGCCGCCCGGGCCCTCGGACCTGGAATCAGCTGCCGGGCCGACGTCCACCGTCTGCTCCGGGCTGCCCTTGCGAAGCCATACTCCGCCTGAATCGGCAGTGGGCCGGGGCGACTTGGAATCATCGTTCTCTTCGGCTTCCGCGCCGTCGATAGGCTCCGGAACCGCCGCCTCATCGACAACCGGTGTTTCGTCGGTGCGTACAAACCTCTTCGGATCGTTCTTATCGGGTTGCATGTTATCCTCCATTTTATTGGACGCCAGCCGCGAAATCGGCGTTGCCTAAGCTCGAAAGTGACAAACTACTGACACTTGTTGTCCGCAGTCGCAATCGCCCTCCTTTACATCGGCATCCTAGTGCTCGTCGCCCTCGCAGCGCTGAAGCCGGCTCGGTCGCCGATCTATTTGTCCCCCGAGGCTCTCGGCGCGAAGACGGAGGACGTGGAATTCGAAAGCGACGGAAGAGTCCTCAAGGGCTGGTGGGTGCTGCACGACAGTCCGCGGGCGGTAGCGATCCTGATGCATGGCTACGTTATGAACCGCTCCGAGAACTCGGCCCTCGCCGCTGCGCTCAACCGAAAGGGCTTCGCATGCCTTCTCTTCGACTCTCGGGGATCCGGCAAGAGCGACGGGAGCAGGGTCGGCATGGGCTGGCTCGAACGAACGGACGTCGTAGCCGCATGCAGGTTCGCTCAAGAGCGACTGTCCGACGTCCCGCGCGTTCTGATCGGGGCAAGCATGGGCGCCGCAGCAGCCGCATTTGCGCTTGCGGAAACCCCGGACTGCGCGGACGCCCTGGTACTGGACAGCAGCTACCACTCGCTGGCGCGCGCGACGCTTGGTTGGTGGCGGTTCGTCGGCGGATCGGCCGCTTGCGTCGGGCTTGGCCCCGTCGTCCTCGTCGCCGGACCCTTTGCGGGCTTCAACCCTTTCAAGGTGAACGTCGGCAGGGCTCTCGCCTCCATCAAGAAGCCGGTGTTGATTCTGCACGGCAGAAAGGACAATCTGGCGGCGCCGTTTCACGCCGAGAGGAACTATCGCAGCGCGACCATGGACGGCAGCAAAAACGTGCGCATCATTTGGTTCGATGAAGCAGGGCACGTCGAGGCGCGATGGACGAGGCCAGAGGAGTACGTGTCGCAGATCGAGCAGTTTCTGGTAGATATGGACGTGGTGAAACCGGCGCCATGATCCATATCGGCCTTTCGGGATTCTCGTATAAACCCTGGCAGGGCGAAGGGCGGTTCTACCCGCCTGATCTGAAGCAGAAAGAGTTCTTCGGCTACTACGCGTCTCGCTATGAAACGGTCGAAGTGGACGGCTCGTGGTACCGAATGCCTACCGAGGAGGCCGCCAAGAGTTGGGGCGAAGCATCGCCCGACCCGTTCTTTTTCAGTTTCAAAGCGCACCGCACGATCACGCACATCCATCGCCTGAAGCCCGATGCCCAGGAATCTGTTCGGTTCATGGTGAAGCGAATCGCGCCGCTGTTGAAATTGGGCAAGCTCGGCCCGATTCTGGTACAGCTGCCGCCGAATTTGAAGCGCGACGATGAACGGCTTGCGATCTTCCTGCGAGACATTCCGAAGACGCAGGACGGCCCCCTCCTCCGTTATGCCGTCGAGTTTCGGAACGAGACCTGGCATACGCCGGAAGTCGAATCGATCCTTCGTGAGCATAGTGTCGCCTGGGTTGCTGCCGAAACCGACGATGCCGAAGCGCAGTGGCGCGATACTGCCAACTTCACGTATGCGCGCCTTCGTAAGAGCGAGTACGACAGCGATTCATTGAAGAGATGGGTCGATCGGTTCAGTGCCACTGATAAGGAGAGTTATGTTTACTGCAAGCACGAAGACAAGGGTGCTCCTTGGATTTGGGCGGACGAAATGCTCGCGAGTCTTCGCTAAGTGCCGGTGGCCCGCATGAGCGTTCGCGTAAATCTGTGTGGTACCTTCTGGCAGTTGCGGTCGCGGCGCTGCAGCAAGTCAACATTCAGGAGAGAAGCTATTTTGAATACATCACGAATCACCGTCGTAGGCGTGGGCTTATGCGTACTTGCGGGTTCGGCCCTCGGATGCCCATTCTGTACAAAGAAGACCACCGGCCCCTTCATCGGCGAAACGCAGCTGATAGGCAACGGCAGCGCTCGGTCTTGGGTCTACCCCGACGACCAAGGAAAGCCCACCGCGGTGGGCTTTCCTTCACCGAAACGGCCCTCACCGGGTTACCGGAGAACAAACCCGATAACGGTATGGACGGATACGAGTTCGTTCTAATGATGCCCAAACAGGCTGGATCGACCGGAATCAGTCATGTTTCCATCGACTGGAACCCCAAGGGCCACATTCCGCCCGGCGTTTACGACGTTCCGCACTTCGACGTCCATTTCTATCTGGCTTCGACCAAAGAGCGCATGAAAATGACCCTCGACGAAGCCAGTATGAAGAAATGCCAGAAGAAGCCGGACGCCAAGCTGCTTCCTGCAGGCTATATCTACGCTCCGCAAGGGGAAGTGAAGTACATGGGCGCCCATTGGGTGGACGTGAAGTCTCCCGAACTCAACGGATCGCCCTTCACTCACACCTTCATCTACGGAACCTATGACGCGCGAGTTGTTTTCTTAGAGCCGATGGTCACCAGGGCGTTTCTTGAAGGGAAGGCGGCGGTGAATGCCCCGATCAAGCAGCCCGAAACCTACCAACTCGCCGGCAAATACTTTCCGACCAAGTACATGAGTACACGATCGCCCTCGAAGGCTTCGTGAAGCGGTAGACAGTAGTTCTGTTGCGACCCATGCCCCTTCCGCAGAATGGGCATGGGTAAACGCAAACCTGCAATGATGAAAACCCCCAGTTCGGGTCTCAAATCAGCGGCGATCATCAGCTTTGTCCTCGCGCTGCCGTTCGCCATCCTGGAATTTCTGAATCAGACCATAACCAAGGAGAATGCCTTCGGCGTCATCCTGTTATTTGGGCTTTTTGTGGCTCTTGCCGATGGCATTCATCACCATGCTCACATCGATCGAGCGAAACGTGCGAGCAGAACAGCCGATAATGGCGAATCCGATTGGCCCGTTGCTCAAAGTCGCTTTTATGGGAGTCGTCGCAATGATGTGGGGAGGCGTATTGTTTGACCAACTCCCCTGCTTTCTTGGGGTTCCGAACTGCGATTCGAAGAAGAGCAGGTTTCTTAGAGGAGCCCGTCGGCTCAACGGTCTACTTCGGCAAACACGACGTTTGCTGACTTCATGGCGCCCCTCGACCAATATTTAATGGTCGCTCGATCTCCAATTTCTGATTTCAGCAAAAACGTCAGATAGTCGCTCAGCCCTCGGACAGGCTTGCGGTTCACCTCGGTGACCACATCCCACTTCCTGATCCCGGCCTTCTCCACAGGCGATCCTGGGGCGACATCGGAAACCACCAATCCATGTTCCGGCGGATTGTCGCCGACTTGCTGCTCGAAGTCAGGATGACCCAGAACGTAAGTTGGAGCGAAACGTACGATTCCTAAGTCGGCATGCCGAACCCGGCCGTATTTGCGGATGTCGTCCACGGCCCTGCGAACCCTGTTGCTGGGAATCGCGAACCCGATTCCCACGCTTCCGCGGTTCGGAGTAGCAATGACTGTGTTGATCCCGATAACCTGGCCGTGAATATTGCCCAGCGCGCCGCCGCTGTTCCCCTGATTGATCGCGGCGTCCGTTTGGATTGCGCCGACCAACGGTGCGCTTGTGGGACCGCCAGGTAAATCCCGGTTGACGGCGCTCACGATGCCCACGCTAAGGGTTCCTTCATAGCCGAGCGGGTTGCCCACGGCGAGCACCCACTGGCCCACTTGCACGTCGTCGCTATCGCCAAGTTCCACTGCCGGCAAGTTCGTGGCATTGACTTTGATGAGCGCGAGGTCTGCGATACCGTCGCTTCCGACCACGGTCGCGCGAAATTGCTTCGAGTTCGTAAGGTTCACGAGGATTTCGTCGCCGCCCGCGATGACGTGGTTGTTGGTGACGATGTAACCGTCGCTCGTGATGATGACCCCCGAGCCCTGGCCCTTCATCTCCGGGGAGTCGCTAAACGGTGACGATTGGAGGACGTCTACACTGACCACAGCTGGAATCAGCTTGGCTGTCGCCTTGCCGAACGCGATCTCACCAGGCTGCTTTGTGTACTTGACCGGCATGGTTTTGGCAAACTGGCTTAGGCTCTTCGCGCCCGAAGTACCTTGAAGCCTCTCATGGAGAGCGAGCGCTGCAAACACACCTCCGAAGCAAACCAGAAACATGAGCGAATAGGGCAACCATCGGTTTTTCACGCTAGATATGCTCCTTTACCGACGCAAGTTCGATCGCAGCCCGAGCGGCCTCGTCG
>JACDEQ010000131.1 GCA_013816225.1 Armatimonadota bacterium
TGGTATGGCTCCCCAAGTCGGACACCGCCCTCGTTGTTGCGACGGAAGAATCCCAGGGCATCCAAACTCAAGTCCTCATGCGGGTCACGGCATCAACGGGCAAGATCGCATACGTTACGCGCCAAGGGAACCCGACACGGGCAAGTTGACGCCATTGGACGGTCGTCCCAAGGTGCCGCAACCACCCGAGCCAACGAGCCCGCTGGTGATCGCCGGGGATCGGCAAACACTACCCAAGGGAGCCGCCGGTGCCGAGGTTCACCCGGTGTGGCTAACGATAAAGGACGCCCCCAACGAAGCGAAGTTGGTGGCGTCGGACGCTTTCTCGGAGGGCAACCTCGACGCTTGCCAGGTCGCTCCGAACAGCGAGACCGTCTTCTACATCTCTGGCCGGATGTGCTTTATCCGTCCGGTCGAGCGCATCTCTCGAAGCGAATATGACAAGGCGATACAATCGGCAAAGCAAACGGATGCGATGGTAAAGGCGAACCAAGTCGCAAAAGCGTTTCTCATGTACGCCGGGGGCAGCGATGACATACTGCCGGGCAAGGGTGCGGACTTGGAACTAGTCATCGGCTCATACCTGCCGGACGCGAACTTTGTCGATGGTTTCACATACACCTTCGGCGGCGGTTTGCTCTCGGGCTAAACCTTGCCACGACAGAACTCGGTTTCATGAGCGGCCCGGGAGGCCGCGCGGTCACCTACGCCGACGGGCACACGGTCTGGATTCCGAACCCCTAGCCCTTGCCGTTCGTTTGCAGAACCTGGTGATCCACGTCGTGGACGAAGCGGTTTAGACCGACTCCGGCTTTGACGATAATCGTCTTCTTGCCCATGGCCTTCGCCTTGTCTATCACCTCTTTATACGAGTGCCGGCTCCAGCGAATCAGGTAGCAAACGTAGTCGGCCTTCTTTATCTCGTTGAGGAAAGCGCCTTGGTTCGTATCCGGCGTCGCCTCGGGCCACACAAGGTCGCCGAGTTCCAGCGACGCCTTGATCTTGCGCTGCTTCTCGGGAACGCAGTGGCCGCCGACGAACAACACGGTCTTGCCTCGGAGAAGATCCTTCACGCGATCCAACCGGCGGTCGGCTTCGGGATCGTCGGCCTGGTCTATCTCGAACCCCGCAATGGCCTTTGCCACGACGCGCTCTTGCTTGGAGATGAACTCGATGAGCTTTGTAAGCCGCTTGTCTCCGGATTCCTCTAGGACTGCCCGATAAGGAAGCGTGAGAACAACGAGTTTCTTGTCCGACGGTGGCACGCCCGCGGCGAGGCAATCCGCAGCCATCGCAACGATATCGTCCACCGGCCGCTTCTGGTCTTCGACGCTTTGGGCGAGCTCTTGAAGCGCCGCCATTCGCGAAGCAACCGCCACTCGCTTGTCGACCCTCGCTTTGATGCGCTCGAAGACCGAGGTCAAACCCATGGCTGCCTTTCGGATATCGGCGCTTTCGTTGCGCTTTCGCGCCGACGTCTCCCACCAAGGTATGTACAGGTCCTCCTGCACGCCGATGATCCGGTCGTGGATATCTCGTTGGATCTTGTCTTTGAACTCGAGGCCATGGTCGAAAGCCAGACGAAATAGGTAAGCCTCCGGGGCTGCGGCCGCTACAATCAACTCTTCCAGTTCGCTCGGATGAAGCGACGACTTGTTGGCTTCCACCCAGTTCAGGCATTCAATCGAGATCGGTAGAACCTCGTAAGCCTCCGCGAGATGGAGCCACGTTTCCTTTGGGTGGGCGCGATCGGCGTTGAATCCGAAGAACGGAACGTCGGGCCAGTTCCGGCAGAAGTGTTCTTTGAGCAATTGGAAGGACTTTCTCAAACTGTCGTCGTCTTCGTCGAGTGCAGCCGCCCACTGGATCAAGGCTCGGGCCTCGCAAACGAGTGCCTTGGTTAGCTCCGCCTGCGGTTTCCGCCCCTCGAGCTTGCGCTCTTTCGCAAAAAAACCACGGGATGACTTGGCAAAAGGCGCGGACTCCCTCTTGGCCGTAGGCTTGGCCCGGCTCGCCTGTAGTGGCGCTGCTGGTTCCGGCTCGTGCGGAGGACTTTCGATCGGTGGAGGCAACGGCTCAGGGGAGGGCGCGGGCGCGGGATCTTCGGCCACCGGATCCTCGTGCAGGAACTCATCATTAGGCGCAAACAGGGTCTGTATTCGGTCACGTTCGCTAACAAGCTGGACGTTATGTGCGCGGAGCTCCTCGATCAGGTCATCACGGCCCACCAAGGCGGCCCGTTCCAAGCTGACCGCGACCTCGTCGATCAGGCTGTCGATATCCTCGAGTCGGCGTGCGGCAGATGCGCCAATCTCTGCGTCGAGCTCGCGCAGTCTGGCCCGCAAATTACCCGCACTGCTTCCCCCAAGCATGGAAGGACGTTACCCTATTGGCCGTCGCGGTTCTACTGTGGTGATTGCTGGCGGAGCGGGTGGGATTCGAACCCACGACTCGGCTTATAACCGAGTACGCGATTTCCAGTCGCGCTCCTTCGACCACTCGGACACCGCTCCCGAAGAACCGACATTATGGCCGAAATTAGCTGCGCGCTCCCCAAAGGAGCCGCTCCCGAAGCTTCCGCAGAAAGTCTGCACGATCCACTTGGACCAGCTTCGTTACTTTTTCGGATCGCGTGACCACGACCGCGTCCCCTGTCAGCAAGTTCAGCCTCCATTGGCCGTCCGCGGAAAGCACGGCGTCCCCTTGCACCTGTACCGTGAGCTCGACGCGGCTGTCGGGCGACAGCACCAAAGGCCGCGCGGCCAGCGTGTGCGGCGTGATCGGCGTCAGAACCATCGCTCTGACCCTTGGATCGACAATCGGGCCCCCCGCGCTCAGGCTGTAGGCCGTGGAGCCCGTGGGGGTCGCTACCAGAACACCGTCAGCGGGATACGACGTGATGTGGTGGTAGTCGATCGCAATCCCGAAGAACATCATCCGCGTCGCGATCGAGCGCTGCACGGCAACCTCGTTCAAGGCATGCAATGTCGCGACGACATTGGCTCCCCGCACCAACTCGCCCTTGAGCATCATTCGCTCGTCGAAAACGCTCTCGCCGTCCAAGAACTGCTTGATTGCGTTCCGGACTTCTTTAGGCTCGCACTGCGTTACGAAGCCGAACCTGCCGAAATACACCCCGAGAATCGGGGCACAAGAATCCGCGCAGTACGAGGCCGCGTGAATGAGCGTGCCGTCGCCTCCGAACGTTACGACGAGGTCGCAATGCCCGAACTCTGCAGGCGGCACTGCCGGCATATCGAGCGCGGCGGCGGCATCGGCATCGAATGCAACATTTACAGAAAGCTCTGACAACCATCGAGCGGTTGCCAGAGCTGCTTCGACCGCGTCTTCCCGCCCAAGATTTACCAGGAAGTGAAGCTTGGGCACGGCCTTACACTATCGAGTGATCATACTTAGCCGGTTCAGGTTCTTCCTCGCCTCCTCGTAGTTGGCTTCGAGGGCAAGGGCCTGCCGGTACATGTAGAGGGCTTCCTTCTTTCGGTTCAACCTTTCGAGGGTCAACCCGAGGTTATTGAAGGCGACCAGGTTTCGTCGATCCGCACGGACAGCGGCACGGAACCTGCTTTCGGCTTCCCCCATCTTGTTTTCTTTGTATGCCAGGTTGCCCATGCCGAGAAGCGCGCCCGAGTTGTTCGAGTCGTTCATCAAGACCTTCCGGTAGTGATAGTGCGCACCCTTCAGGTCGTTCCGTCGGTACTTAACGTGCCCGAGTTGAACGTGGACGTCGTTGTACTTTGAAGGTTCGTCCGCCCTTTCTGTGTGTAAAACCTCTTTCCATACCGGGATAGCCGCGTTGACGTTCTTGTTGTAGACCTGAGCAGCCGCGAGGTTGATGCGAGCATCCATGTCGTCCGGCCGCATTCCGACCACTTTCGCGAACGAATCGGCCGCGTCCGAGTATTGCCCCGCGTGGAACTGGGCGAGCCCAAGGTTGTTGAGAGACTCGGCGTGCTCGGCGTTGATCGCCAGGGCCTTGCGATAGGACTCCGCCGCTGCGGCGTGATTCCCGGCCTTGCCCTGCATGACGCCGAGGTTATACCAGAGGCTGGCGCTGTTTGCCCCTGCGCTCGTGGCACGTTCGATGGCGGCCGCGGCCTTCTCTTCGTTGCCGGTTTCGCTGTACGCTCGCGCCAAGGCCGTGCTCACGTCGGCATTTTGCTCGGCAGCCTCGAGGTAGGGGATGGCGTCGGCGTACCTTCCGGCTCTTGCCATTGCCATGCCCGCGTTCTGGTTAAAGGTGGAATTGCTCGACGACATTCTGGCCGCGTCAGCGAAATGGCCTGCCGCTTCCGCGTCGCGGCCAAGAACGGTTAGGGATACCCCCAGATTATTGTGAACAGCGGCGTCGTCCGACTTCAACTCGAGTGCCCTCATGTACGAGGAAACCGCACTTTCGTGATTGCCTTTGTGCGCATGGATATGGCCGAGGTTGCTGTGGGCGTCGAATGAATCGGGCTTAGCTTCGGCAGCCTTTGTGTAGGCGTCGAGAGCCTTGTCCATATCGTCGGCCCCCATATAGGCCGCGCCAAGGTTGTTCAAAATCTGAACGTTGTTCGGCGACGCCGCTCGGGCCCGCTCGAGCGGAGCGACGGCGTCCGCGTGGCGGTTCATTTTCAAATAAACGAAACCAAGCCAACTGTTGACTTCCGCATTGTTCGGAGCTTGTTGAGCAAGGCTCTCCAGCCCGCTCGCGGCACCGGACAAATCGTTGTCATTATAAAGCTTGACCGCCTCGTTGAACTTCACCTGAAACTCACGGTCTTGAGCAAAGCCCGACGCGAACAGCGCCAGCAGGGCAAATGGCCACACTATACGTAATAGACTCTTCATTTTCATGTCCCTCTTATCCTCAGTTGTAAAAACAGTATCGCACGCTCTGCGAAGCTGACTATAGTATATACCCAGACTTCGCAATTTGCGAACGGGTCAGTCACGAATATAATATACGCCAAATGTACAACAACGGTGGTGGAGGACGTCGCGGATGCGGGCTAAGTGGCGCCAAGCTGATTATTGCGCTGATCATGGCCGCGGTCGCTGTAATATCCTATATGAGCCGGACCGAGAAAAACCCGGTAACCGGGGAGAAGCAGCGGGTCGCCATGACGGTAGAGCAGGAGATCGCCCTCGGTTTGCAGGCAGCGCCGGAAATGGCCCAGCAGTTCGGCGGTCTCGATCCCGACCAAGCCACTCAACAACTGGTCGACAAGGTCGGAAACCAGATCGTCGCGAGTAGCGTCCCCACCGATAACCCTTTCAAGAAGCATTTCCAGTTCCACGTGCTCGAGGACTCTCAGACAATCAACGCCTTTGCCTTGCCCGGTGGCCAGATCTTCATCACACGAGCTTTGCTGAGCAAGCTCGAGACCGAGGGTCAGCTCGCGGGCGTCTTGGGCCACGAAATCGGCCACGTTCTTGCGCGGCATAGCGCCGAACAAGCTGCCAAGCAACAGCTTACTCAAGGCCTCACAGGGGCGGCGGTCATAGCTACCTATGACCCGAGCAACCCGGCGAGCCGTAACAGCGCCCAGGTGGCACAGATGATTGGGGCGCTGATCAACATGAAGTACGGCCGGGCGGATGAGCTCGAATCGGACAAATTGGGGGTAGGGTTCGTGGCAAAGGCGGGCTACGATCCGCGCTCATTGGTAGGCGTAATGAAGATACTGGCCGCAGCTGGCGGCAGGGGGGGGCCCGAGTTCTTCAGCACGCACCCGAATCCCGAGAACCGGGTCGAGAAGATCGGCGAAGCGATCGAACTCGCATTTCCGCGCGGCGTGCCACCGGGGTTGAAAAAGTAGCAACAGCATTGCCTCGAGCAACGTACTAAGTAGCTAGGAGCACACTTCATGAACCTCATGAACAGAAGTAAATGGCCGTGGACGGCGCTTGCGACACTCGGAGCTTTGGCCGTGGTAGCAAGAACTCGCCGTATTCAGAGAGCGCGTGATGGACGAAATCGCAACAGCGGGCACCTGGACGCTGAAGGCCGCGCTCCGAAGCACCCGGTGTAACGCTCCCAAGAAAACTCGCAGGAGGTACCTCAATGTCTCAATCTGATGAAGCTCGCGTCTACTCTACGACTGCAATTGTAGTCACATTGCTTGTCATTGTAGCCGTAATATTACTTGCCTACTTTGCATGGTGGGCACCCAACAACACGGGGCCCGACACCGTTGTCAATAACCCGGCGCCCGTGGTCGTTCCGGACAGCTCGCCCGATACGACCCTCATCACCCCCGGCGCTCCGGGAGCACCGGGCGCTCCTGGCGCACCCGGCCCGTCCGGCCCCGCCGGGCAGCCTGGACCCTCGGGCC
>JACDEQ010000451.1 GCA_013816225.1 Armatimonadota bacterium
GGAGCGGGGCGCACGGCTGCTTGGCGCCAATTGTCCGGGCCTGATCTCTCCCGGCCAATCCAAGGTCGGAATCATTCCCGGGAGAATTTGTACGCCTGGGCCGGTCGGCCTGGTTAGCCGGTCAGGGACGCTGACGTATGAAGTGGTCTACCAGATGACACGCGCCAAAATCGGGCAGACGACCTGCGTTGGAATCGGAGGAGATCCGATCAACGGAACTAACTTTATCGACTGCCTCGTCGCTTTCGAGAAGGACCCCGCGACAGAGGCTGTGGTCATGATCGGCGAAATTGGAGGAATCGACGAGCAGGAAGCGGCACGGTTCGTCAAAGAGAAAATGAAAAAGCCGGTCGTCGGATTCATCGCCGGCCAAACTGCCCCGCCTGGACGGCGGATGGGTCACGCCGGAGCGATCATCTCCGGCTCGGCGGGAACGGCAGCGGAGAAGATGCAGGCATTCGAGGAGAACGGAGTGGGCGTCGCCAAGCGTCCCATCGATGTTGTTGACTTACTCAAGAGCGCGATGCGCTAGGACAGAAACCATAAATGGCCGGCAACAGAACTCTCACAATCATAAAGCCCGACGCTTTCAACTCCGGTAAGGGCGGACCGATCATTGCCCATCTGGAGAAGGCGGGCTTCAAGTTCGTCGCAGCTCGCGTAATGCGACTGACCGAAGCGCAGGCGACGGCTTTCTACGCCGTTCATCGGGAGCGGCCGTTCTTCGCGCCTCTCGTGCGTTTCATGATTTCCGGGAAATGCATGCCTATTGTGCTCGAGCGGGCTGACGCCGTCGCTGCCCTCCGGAAGGCGATCGGCGCGACTGACCCAGCCGAAGCCGAGGCCGGAACGGTTCGGAAGCTCTACGCCGAATCGAAGGAGCGGAACGCGATCCACGCATCGGACTCGGACGAAAACGCGGAGCGAGAGGCGAACTTCTTTTTCGCCGAGGCGGATCTCGTCTAACCCTGCGGGCGGCACTGGAATCGAGGGTATAAACCCGCTAGTTTAAAGGGCTTATGCTGTCGTTTGACCTGCGCGCGCTGGAGGCGAAAGCCGTCCAAGTGGACGGCTCCCTTCAACCGGACGATCCGATTTGGGAAGAGGCCGATAACCGTCCGGCCGAGCCTATCCGTGTATCGGGACGTCTCTCGACCGCGGGCGAAGGAAGATTTTACTTCACGGGCACAATGGAAGGCCGCGTCGAAATGGCTTGCCGGCTCTGTCTTGAAGATGTCGACGTCGAGGTGAGCGAGAACGTACACTTTCTGCTCGCCGAGATCGGGGCCGAGGAAGCCGATGATCCGGAGGTGTTTCTTTACGATCCGAACGCGAGATTACTCGATCTTCGCGGCGCGGTGAGGGAGACATGGCTGCTCACGGCGCCTGCATTTGTCCAGTGCAGGGATGATTGCAAAGGACTCTGCGCGACATGCGGCACGAACCTGAACGAAAGAACCTGCAGCTGCACACAAACCACGACTGATTCGCGCTGGGGCGCGTTGCTCAGGCACCAGGGCGACCCACACTAGCTCGCCACACTACCTTCAGGAACAGATACAATGGCCGTCCCAAAGCGACGCACATCGAAACGAAAGAAGCGCGCGCGCAACACCCACAAAATCGCGCCTGCCATCGTCATTCAGAAGTGTCCGCGCTGCCAGAGCATGAGGCGTCCACATCATGTTTGCGCCGAGTGCGGATACTACGATGGCGAACAGCGAGTAGAACCGAAGGAAGCATAGGTTGGCGCGAATAGCGTTGGACGCTATGGGGGGAGATTTCGCCCCCAAAGCGACAATCGCCGGCGCCCTACTCGCCCTGCAGGATCTCGACGCCGCGCACTCCGTGCAGCTCGTCGGGCAAACAGCGGTCATCGAATCACAGCTCGCAAGCCTTCTGGCGGGCGAGCTGTCGCAGGCGTCGGCCGTTCGCGACCGCATCACCATCGTCGAGGCTCCCGACATCATCGGCATGTCGGAGAAGCCGACGGCGGCGCTGCGAAAAAAGCCAAACAGCTCGATGGTAGTCGGCCTGAAATTGCAGGTCGATGGGAAATCCGACGCTTTCGTATCCGCCGGCAACACCGGTGCGCAGATGGCGTCGTCTGCGATGCTGCTCAAGCTCCAGCCGGGATTGACCCGCCTAGCGATCGCGACCGTAT
>JACDEQ010000452.1 GCA_013816225.1 Armatimonadota bacterium
CCTTACGCCGATCACGCGCGGCTTTTGGTTCTCGGCCGGCGTCGCGATAATCGGTACCGTGGCGCTCGCGTTCTTCATGATGCAGGGCATCAAATCGACGACTTACAGGGACATCGAAGGAAACCAGGTGAGCGCTCTGCGCAAGCTAGAAATGCGCGACTTCCGTGTCATGTACGCGATGAACAACGTCGAGCTGGGCGTCAGCGCACCGAACGCGACCAAGCCCGCGACTCCTCCGGCTCGAATGTCCGACGCGGACCTCGCCATGAAGTCGACGGAATTTCTGGACAAGCTTCACGCGGACTTCGTCAAGAACAAGCCCCCGCAGTCTCCCGCAGTCGCGAAGTTCAAGCCGGTCACCGTCGAGGAAGTAAAGGTCTATCGAGAAGACCCGGTTCGCAACTACACGATGCTGAACAATGGCATGCCGCAGGCACAGCTCCCGGATATCGGGCGCGGCACCGACAACAAGTTCTTCGTCGCCAAGATCAGCCGACCCGGGATGCCTAATCAGGCTACTCCCAATGCCCCGGCCAAACCGATCGAGAATTGGCAGTTCATGCCTGAGAGCCAGATGAGTTCTCCGATTCCGGGCATGACGATCAAGGAGACAGCCGAAGCCAACCTCGCTGTCAGCACGGCGAATGGCGACATTTACTGGGTCATCGGCAAGGATGTCAAGGACAAGAAGGCGTATAGCGCGCTTCCTCCCTTCGACTTCTCGGAAACCAAGCACGTGGCTGAACCCATGGGCAACATGGAACCGGTGGAGAAAGACGGCAGCGTGACAACGGTCATTCAGTCGGGCAGGCCAGTCGAATGGTGGCGGTTCTGCGTAGCCATCATCGTCGGCATCCTCATGGCGTACTTGATCGAGCGCATCACGGACTACTTCGTCAGCTTCGAGAAGAAGCCTGTACGCGAGATCGCCGCGGCCTCGACCGCCGGCCCTGCTCCGATGATCATCCAGGGCTTCGCATACGCGATGGAGAGCGCAGTCTGGTCGGTTCTCACAATCGTCCTTGCGCTGCTCGCTCCGCTCTTCATCTTCCCGCCGGCGGAATTTGGCGGCTACATCCTTAGCTTCTACGGCATCGCCCTCGTTGGCCTGGGCTTGCTGACCACGACCGGATACATCCTCGCGATGGATACGTTTGGCCCGATCAGCGACAACGCCCAAGGTGTCTATCAGATGTCGGGTGCAGAGGCAACTGAAACCGTGCAGGAAGGCAGCATGCCCGGCAGCCGGGCCGTTCAGCGTCTCGACGCAGCCGGCAACACGACCAAGGCGCTTACCAAGGGCTTTGCTATCGCCACTGCGGTTGTCGCGGCGGTCGCGTTGTTCCACTCGTTTATCGAGGACGCTCGAATTACCGAACTCGGTCTTCGGATCGAAATTCCAGAAATCTTCATCGGCCTTCTCATCGGTGGCGCCGCTCCGTTCCTGTTCAGCGCCTTTTCAATCAACGCGGTGGGTCGCGCAGCGTTCCAGCTCATCGGAGAAGTGCGCAGGCAGTTCTCCGCCGACCCCGGCATCATGGCCGGAACGAGCAAGCCGGACTACGGCCGCTGCGTTTCGATCGTGACTTCGGCCGCTCAGAAAGAATTGCTCGGTCCGGGCATCCTGGCCATCGCCTTTCCCGTCTTGGTCGGATTCGGCCTTGCCATCGGCAAAGCTCCGGTTATGATCGGTGGCACGGAGTACAACCTCGTTGGCGCGCAGGCGCTTGGAGGCTTCCTTGCCGGAGCCATCCTTAGCGGCCAGTTGCTCGCCGTGACTCTGGCTAACTCGGGCGGCGCTTGGGATAACTCGAAGAAGCTCATCGAAGACGGCATGTACGGAGGCAAGGGTTCCGAGGCCCACAAAGCCGGTGTCGTTTGCGACACGGTCGGCGACCCGTTCAAGGACACCGCCGGGCCCGCACTGAACCCGCTTATCAAGGTTATGAACCTCGTCGCCCTGCTCCTCGCCCCGGTGGTCATCACCAAAATGGACGACTGGGTCCGCTACCTGATCGTGGGCTTGGCGGTGGTCGCGCTCGCGATCGCGGTGTTCTGGTCCAAGCGTGGCTCGATCGGCACCGAGCTTGCGAAGTCCGCCGGAGCCCTCACCGAAGAGCCCGTCCACTAAGCTCGCGTCCGCCCCCCGGAGCGATT
>JACDEQ010000453.1 GCA_013816225.1 Armatimonadota bacterium
CCATGAGCCACAGTGCGTTCTGGAACCCCACCAAGTCGAGTAGCAGTCCGCCAAGGAAGAAGCCGATTCCCTTCATCGCGTTCTTCGAGCCGGTAAACCAGGCAACCCAGCGGAACAACTGTCCGCTGCCTTCAGCTGAGGTCGCCTTGATCGCCGACTTGGACGCGGTCTTGGTCAAGTCCTTGGCGACGCCCGCTATCCCTTGGCACAGCACCACCCAGGCGACCGACGCAACGGCTCCCCAGCCGGGGGAGAGCATAGAAAGCATGATCAAGCCCGCGATCTGCAGCGTTTGACCGATCGCGAGCATGCGCGGAATGCCGAAGCGCGACGCGAAATATCCCCCGGCCAGATTGGCTGCAATGCCCGCAGCCTCATAAAGCAGGAAAAGAAATGCGAGCGTAAAGGGCGTGTAGCCCAGTCTGAAAAAGTGAAAGAGAACCAGCATCCGCAGCGCGCCATCGACCAGCGTGAATCCCCAATAGGAAGCTGTGACGATCAGATAGCTGCGCGCTGATGTTATCATGGCCCAAGCTCCCGAACGAGGTTCGCAAGGTCAACCATTCGACAGGCATATCCCATCTCGTTGTCGTACCAGGCGTAGACCTTCAACAAGGTTTCGTCCGTGACCATCGTACTCAATGCATCCACGATGGCGCTACGGGAGTCATTGGTGTAGTCGGCGGATACCAGTGGCCGCGTCTCGTAACCGAGAATCCCCGCCAGCACGCTTTCCGACGCAGACTTGAATAGCGCGTTGACTTCTTCGGCGGTTGTCGGCCGGTTCAGCTCGAATACGCAATCCGTCAAACTGGCGTTCAGTACAGGCGCGCGAACAGCATGACCGTTCAGTTTCCCCTTCAGTTCCGGGTAGATGAGCGCTATCGCGGTGGCGCTACCCGTCGTCGTCGGCTGCAATGAAAGCATCGCAGGTCGCGCCCGCCGCAAATCCTTATGGGGCGCGTCAACGACGACGTTCGTATTGGTAGGGTCATGGATCGTCGTAATCTGGCCGTGACGGATCCCGATCGCTTCGTGGACCACCTTAACAACCGGCGCAAGGCAATTCGTTGTGCACGAGGCCGCAGTGAGCAGGCGGTGTTTGGTCGGATCATACAGCTTGTCGTTCACGCCAACGACGATATTTAGTGCGGCGGCATCCTTGACCGGCGCTGCAACGATCACCCGCTTTACGCCGCGGTCGAAATACGCCTGAAGCTGTTCCGGCTTTAGAAACTTGCCTGTACACTCAAGGACAACGTCGCAGCCGAGATCGCCCCAGGGGATATCTCCGGGATTTGCGTGCTCGCTAAAGCCGATGCGAGCTTTATCGATAAGAATGGTCTTCTCGTTGTCGACGCTTATCGGTTTGTTCCATTTCCCATGAATGCTGTCGAATTCGATGAGATGCGCCGTCGCTGCGATTCCGCCCTTCAATTCATTGATGTGGACGATATCGAGCCGGTTTTGTCGGCGGGGGTCAGTCTCCGGCCGAAAAACACCACCCATCGCAGACCTTAGCGCAAGCCTGCCGATACGACCCATTCCGTTAATGCCGACTCTCATAGGTTCTTTCCGATCATGGTGCCAAGCGGACGGTATCGCCGATCTCGTCCAGCCGTGCCTTGAGCGCCATCCGATCAAGTGACGTGAAGGGCAGGCTTGTGAATATCTCAAGCCGTCGCCGGATCATGGCGTACAGCTCGTTGAGCAGGGTGGTGCGTTCCGTCGCCGAACCGCCAAATTGCGCGGGGTCGGGCAGGGGCCACGCCGCCGTCACGAATTGACCGGACAGATCCGGGCAATACTGTCCGTGCGGCGCGTCGCAAAGCGCGATAACGAAATCCATGCGGGGAGCATCAGGGCCTTTGAATTCGTCCCACGATTTGCAGCGTAGATTGGAGGTGTCGTGTCCGAGCACAGTGAGGCGTTCCAGAACCTCCGGTAGGGGCCTCTTCGCTGGCTCTGCCCCTGCGGAATAGCCACGGAAGCGACCCCGCCCGATCTTTTCGAGTAGCGCTTCCGCAATAATCGATCGGGCTGAGTTATGCGTGCAGAGAAACAGCACATTGAACGCAGGCGTCATGAAACTCTCCGGGGCTTCGGTCACATCGGGAAGGGCGGGGTAGCGATCCAAAATGTCGCCGCAAAGCTC
>JACDEQ010000454.1 GCA_013816225.1 Armatimonadota bacterium
CGCGAGCGATAGTTGGCCTTACTGTCCCCACAGGCGCGAACACGGTCGCGCCTGTTTGCGTTATGAGTCCGCATTCCGTATCGGAATGGCTTTTGCCGGATAAGTCAATGGACGAGCAGGGCACCGGCTTTCTACACTTGACCTTCACATCGGCGCCCAGCCTGCGCTGCCCGACTACCTGTTGTGGACCGCCAACCAGTTTTATATCATGCAGTTCATGCTCGGCGTGGCCGAGGCGGGATTATCTTAGACGCGCTGCTTATCTCAGCCAATGGTTTCCTTCCGCGCACCGCGCCATGATTAAGCAGACGGAGCCTCGTTCGCCATAAGCGGCGAGAGCATTGAGAGCGATTCAAGCGCTTCAGCCGGTCAAGCTCGTGGCGCTAACTGCTTGGAAAGATGAAAATACCAAGCGGTTCGCCGAGCGCTCTTTTTTCGCCTTTTCATAGGGGAAATTCAAAAAATTGTCGTGCACCATCCCATATTGTTGAACCTCAATTTAGCCTTGGTAAGGACGCAACGCCGAAACTTGGTTACGCCTGTTCGAAATGGTCGACCCCGCGACCGATAACCGCTACGATGAATCTTATTGTAGGTATTACGCCCTGATTGAGCGCAAGGGGAGGGCGGGTGGCAAGGTAAGTTTCCGTCGCTGCTATGTGCCACCCGATGAATCTTGCTGGTTTGCGGCCCGCGCAGTCGAGACCGGACTCTCGAACGCTGCCTGTGGCCCAATTGTCGTATCAATCTACCAGAGCGACGACCAGGCACGCACGGCGGACATGGAAAAAAACTTACTGGAGACGAAAATGGCTAACAAACCAATTTACAAGTCGCTGTACGTTCAAGTTCTCACGGCAATTATCATCGGCGTGGCCCTGGGACATTTTTATCCCGAGACTGGCGCGGCAATGAAGCCGCTGGGCGACGGTTTCATCAAGCTCATCAAGATGATCATTGCCCCGATTATTTTTTGCACCGTGGTAATCGGGATCGCCGGCATGGAAGACATGAAAAAGGTCGGTAAGACAGGCGGCCTGGCCCTGTTGTATTTCGAAGTTGTCAGCTCGATTGCGCTGATTATCGGTCTCATCATCGTCAATCTGGTCCAGCCCGGCGTAGGCATGAACGTCGATCCGAAGGCGCTCGATACCAAAGGCATTGCAGCCTATACCGGTCCGGGGAAAATGCAGTCCACCACGGATTTTCTGTTGAACATCATTCCCAGCACCGTGGTCGATGCATTCGCCAAAGGTGAAATTCTGCAGGTCTTGCTGTTTTCCGTGATGTTTGGCTTTGCCCTGCATCGCTTTGGCGGCCGGGGAACCCTGGTGTTCGATTTCATCGAGAAATTGTCCCATGTGCTGTTTTCGATCGTCGGCATCATCATGAAAGTCGCGCCGATCGGCGCCTTCGGCGCCATGGCATTCACGATTGGCAAGTACGGCATCGCCTCCTTGCTTTCCCTCGGCATGCTGATGGGGACTTTCTACCTGACGTGCCTGGTTTTCGTCTTCGGGGTGCTGGGCCTCATCGCCCGCTTTCACGGCTTTAGCATCTGGAAATTCATCAAGTACATAAAGGAGGAACTGCTGATTGTCCTCGGGACTTCCTCGTCTGAATCGGTGTTGCCGCGCATGATGGCGAAATTGGAGAACCTGGGAATCAAGAAGTCAGTCGTCGGGCTGGTGGTTCCGACGGGTTATTCGTTCAATCTGGACGGAACTTCGATCTACCTGACGATGGCGGCCGTGTTCATTGCCCAGGCCACCAATACGCCGATGTCATTGACGCAGCAAATCACGCTGCTTGCGGTGCTGCTGCTGACCTCGAAGGGCGCCGCCGGCATTACCGGCAGCGGTTTCATTGTGCTGGCGGCAACCTTGTCGGCGGTCGGTGGCGTGCCGGTTGCCGGACTGGCGCTGATTCTCGGGATCGACCGTTTCATGTCGGAAGCGCGTGCGTTGACAAATCTGGTTGGCAATGGCGTTGCGACCGTCGTCGTCGCCAAGTGGACCGGCGACCTGAACGTCACTCGGATGCAGATGCAACTCAATAACGAGACGCTGGCAGCGGCCGAGGAGCCGGAAGCCGTGCTCGATCAGGTTGAAACCCATATGCCGGACGATCCCGGAGGAAAAAAAGCGGTTTAAT
>JACDEQ010000455.1 GCA_013816225.1 Armatimonadota bacterium
CCAAGGGGTATTGGCTGCGCTCTCGGGGAGGGAGCGGGCTATTTTGATGCTGTCGGTGCACGGTTTTACCGACGATTCCATCGCAAACAAGCTCGGGATCGCCAGGGCGACGGTATCGACGTATTGGGGAAGGATTCGGGCCAAGGTCGGGCACCTTTCCAGGCCCGAACTCGCGATGCTCGTCGGCGAGCAAGCGGCATCCGCGGCCAGCCAGGATATCGAGGAGCGGCTGCGAGCGGAAATCGAAGCCCGCAAGCACCTGGAGGTGATGCTTCTTCAGCGCGAAGAACGTCTGGAAAGGCTGATCCAAGCGATGCCGGACCCCTGTATCAAGGTCGCAAGGGACGGAACTCTTTTGGGAATCTATCCGCAGACCCGGGCAGAGCCGTGGTATCTTCCCGCGTCGGGCCGACTCGGCGAAAACGCCTTCGCGGGCTATGCTGCGCCCGATTCGTTGGCCGACGAGGTTCGAGCGGCGTCGGAAGCGCTTCGGTCTCGCTGCTTGAGGAGCGAGTTGAGGGTCGGGAATCGGTCGGGCTTCTTCGAGCTGAAGTTCATTCCCTTGTGCCGCGAGGAGATCCTCGTCGTGATAGCTGAAAGCCCTGGCGAGTAAAATAGGGCCATCAGCCCGCGCAGCGAAGCCGGGCGACATACGGGGTATATCAAAGACGATGGCCGCCATTTCCAACGAGAAGACCTACAACAAGCTTGACTTTCTGAAGCTGATGTTCCTGAGCCGCGAAGGAGACCGCCGCGAAGGCGTGCTGCTGCGACAGAGCAAGGGCTGGTTCCAAGTTTCCGGCATGGGCCACGAAGCGCTGGCCGCTCTGGTCCTCCACCTGCGGGACGACGACTACATTTTCCCTTACTACCGCGACCGCGCAATATTGTTGCAAAAGGGCATGACCGACCTGGAAATGGCGTACGCCTACTTCGCCAAACGCAACAGCAGCAGCGGGGGACGGCAGATGCCCGGCCACTACAGCAATCGTGAGAAGAACATCTGGAGCGTGCCCACGCCGACCGCCGGCAACGTGCTCCCCGGATGCGGCGCGGCGTTCGGCATGAAGCTGGAGGGCAAGGACAGCGTGGTTGTGGCGACCTTTGGCGACGCGGCCAGTCGGCAGGGCGAGGTCTATGAAGCCATCGCGTTCGCGGTTCAGGAAAAGCTGCCGATGGTCTTCGTGATGGAGGACAACAAGTACGGGATCAGTACGAACACCGAGGCGATGAACCCGTACACGCTCGGAATTCTTGGTGGTGATACGCTCGTTCGCGTGGATGCGCGTCACCCAGATCGCGTGTATGAGGCGGGCAAGGCCGCCGTCGAGAAGGCGCGGCGTGGGGATGGGCCGACGATGCTCTGGTGCGAACTCGACCGGCTGGCCAGCCATACGAGCAGCGATGACCACCGTGTTTACCGCACCCAGGACGACATCGACGAAATGATGACCCGCGACCCGATCGTGACGGTTGCGCAAGAACTGGTCGCGGCGGGTGAACTCACGGAAAAGAAGTGGGAGGCGATCCAGGACGAGGTCAAGGACTCGGTGGACCGGGACTATATCGAAGCGGAAGATTCCCCCGACCCGATCGCCGAGGAGACGCTGGACTATCTGTATGGCGATCTGCCGACGCCTGAGCCGCCGCCGATCGAGGGGGGCCGGAAGTGGCGGATGGTCGATGCGCTGAACCACGTTTTCAAGGTCGCTTTGGATCGCGATAAGCGGATCGTTTTCTTCGGTGAAGACATCGAGGACCCCAAGGGCGGCGTTTTCAAACTCACCGACGGCCTTTCGACTGCCCACCCGGACCGCGTTTTCAACTCGCCTTTGGCTGAGGCGACGATAGTCGGCGTGGCATGCGGGCTGGCTTGCTATGGGATGCGGCCGGTGTTCGAATTGCAGTTCATCGACTTCGTGGGTCCCGGTTGGAGCCAGTTAGTTAACAATATTGCGACAATCCGCTGGCGGAGCTTCGACGGGTGGCCTTGCCCGTGCGTTATCTACGCTCCGTATGGGGCATATTTACCGGGCGGGTCGCTATGGCACAGCCAGGCTAACGAGGCGAGCGTCGCGCACTTCCCCGGATTGCGCGTGATGATTCCAAGCAACCCCCAGGACGCCGCCGCGATGATGTGGAC
>JACDEQ010000005.1:0-19250 GCA_013816225.1 Armatimonadota bacterium
AGGTTGGTGTCTCTAACTTCGTATAGCGCTGTTGTGCTGGCCCGAGCGGCTTGATGTACACCCTCGACCCGTAGAGTGGTGCGGCCAGAATGAAAACTGAAAGGACTTTACCTAACATGCTGCCCGGGTGGTTCTGTAAGCAATGCGTCCCGATAATAGGCACTAGGATTATGACGCCGTGCTCGAATACTGTCGATTGTGGCAAGAAGCTCAGCGGGAGTTGCGGTGTCCAAGGCGCTGTTTTCGGTTAGCAGCTGGCGATCGTGCGTGACGTGGCTCGCGCAGAGAGGGGTGCAAAACTGAATGGAGGTTGATCGCGCCCGCAGATTCATGGCTTAGAAACCCGAATGCCGCGCGCCGACGGCCGCTTCACAACGGCGGGAGGATTACCCGAAGGCTCCCCGCAACCCTGTAGGATAATCAATACAAGTTCGCTCTACTCGCGAAGCTACTACCTCGCGCCTGGTCATTGGGCGGGTGTCCACTAACTGTCGAGTAAACTGCGCTCTATGCCCGAGTTGGAGGATTACTCGAACCTCGGCCCGTTCTCGCCGGACGAGCTCGTCGACGCGGTCAATACCGTGCTCGGGCAACGAGGACGGACGCCGATCTTCACGCGGCGAACGCTTCGCTACTACGTGTCCGAAGGCCTCATCCCGCCGCCCGAGGGCCCACCCAAGTACTCGCGCTACATATTCGAACACCTGCGCCTGATCGTCAACGCCAAGCGCATGCAGGACCAAGGCATGCGCCTCGACGAAGTTCGAGTCCGCCAATCCCCGAGTGCCGAGCGCGTGTTCAGTGAGCCATCGGCTCCGCATTTCTCGTCGAAACCGGCTTTCGCCGGAGAACCTGTACGCCAATATCGCCTGACGCGGAGAACAATCCTGACCGTCTCCGGCGACGATCAGGAAGCGGAGCTCCGGCGGTCCGTAGAAGAAATCGAAAGGCTTTTACGCGACAGCACTTGACATAATACGACAGTTACGGTACACTGTCACTAAACGGAGGTGACAGATTGAACCGTATCAAGCACAACGAAGAGGCTTTCGGCCTCGAACTAACCGCACATGAGGAGGAGGGACAGCGCTTGCTGCTCGTGCGCATTGCCGGCATTGAAAGCCGCGACGAAGCCGAGGAGGCTCCGCTGAACGTCGCCCTGGTCATCGACCGGAGCGGCTCGATGTGCGGGCCGAAGCTCGCCGTTGCGAAGGAGGCAGCCGCGCGATTCGTGGAAACGCTCGGCGGGCAAGATCGGGTCGCCGCGGTCGTTTACGATGACGGCGTTGACACGATTTTCGGCCTGAAGCAGCCGAGCGCTGAACTTGCTCGCAGGCTCCGAAGCCTCGAGACAGGCGGGTCCACGAACCTCTATGGAGGCTGGAAAGAAGGCGTCGACCTCGTCGGCGAAGACGGCTATGTCGTCCTGCTGTCGGACGGCCTGGCGAACGTCGGCCGGTACACCGACGCGCACTCCCTGGCAGCCAAGGCCAAAGCCGCGCTGCGCAGGTCTCGAGTCCATACCACCACCGTCGGCATCGGAATGGATTACGACGAGCGCCTAATGTCGATGATGGCGAAGGAAGGCGGCGGAGGACACTACTTCGCCCATACAGCCGATGCGATCCTCGAGGCGTTGGCACAAGAGCGATTCGCGATCGGCGCGGCTTCTCTCCTCGGAGTCAGAGCCATTGCAGGCGCCAAAGCGAAAGAACTCGGCACGGTGTTCGCCGGCGAGACGCGATCTGCCGTCTTGGAAATTTCCGACCTTTCGGGTGGGCTCACGATCGAGTATCGGTTGCCTGGCGAGAAAGAAGCGCGCACGGCCATGTTCGTCCTCCCAACTTCGTTCGGCATTTCTCACGAGGCAACCGCGGAGAAGCTCGCTGCCGAAGCGCAAGCCCTTATGGAAAGTGCCCTCGATGTCCAATCCTCGCATGCCGCCGCCGAGATCGTTACAAGCCTGCGAGGGCTCATTCTCAAAGTCCTAGCTCACCCACTCGCCGACGAGCCTCTGCTCAATGGAATCCACCAGCAACTCGACGAAGCCCATCGCCGAGCGAAAAGCCTCGCCGAATACTGGTCGGAAGAGGGCGGGACTGTGTTCCGGAAGCGGAGCGGCCAGTCCGCGATGACGCTTCGCGAACCCTCTCGCGCCTTTTCGAGCTTTGCCGAGGATCGCCAGGCTATCGCCGACATGCGCACCTCCAGCTACACGCACGTAGCTGGCGAAGTATCCGAAGAGGCCTTGGCCCTGCGCCCTGCGGACTATTGGCGCAACCTGCGCGTTATACCGCGCAAGTTAGTTGACGGGCTGTTGACCATCGCGCTCTTGGACCCCAAGGATCGATTCGCAGTGGACGATATTGGCCGCGAGCTAGGCGTGCGCGTTCGAGTCTCCAGGCGCCTCGCCTCGCAAGCCGAACTCGACGCGCTCGGCCACTAGCGCTATCGCTTCGTTACCGGGCGCAAGATTTGAGCCAACTCGGTGAAGCTCTTGCGCTCGGCGATGTCCAACGGGTGCTCGTGGTAAACATCGCGCAGATTCGGGTCGGCTCCCGCCTTCAGAAGCAGCCGCATCATCTCCGAGTTCGTTCGGGTGAGCGTCGCTCCGTGCAGCGGGGTCTGCCCATCCACGGTCACGAGATCGGCGCACTGCTTGGTTTGTAGCACGATTTGTGCAAGTCCGTACGGCCGACAAACGCGACGATGTGGAGAGGCGTTGCATTGCGTCCACCGGGACGCACGGGATTGCACCCGGCTTCTACCATCGTACGAATCAAGAGTCCCTTGCGGCCGCATGTTTACGGCCCCTTTCCGTGTCATCCGGAATACTGGGCCGCCGGAGATCCTAAGTGTCTAATTTTTTGGGCGCAGTTCAGGGTCGAGTAACATGCCTTGTGTGGCTCGTCCATGTACACTTTCGGTGGACTGAACTTTTCTGGCTAGCTAAAGCGTCGCCCTCCATCGACAGTCGGCAGTCGTACGCTCAGGGGAGGGCCGCGATTTCCGCTCGGCGTTCGCGCAATCTCTCCAGCTTCTCATTCGCCTCTCTCGCTGCTTCCCGGTCGCGTTCGACGACTTCCGGCTTTGCGCGCTCGGCGAATTGGGGGTTGTTCAGCCGCGCCATGGTTCCCGCCAGTTCCTTGAGAAGCTTCTCCTCTTCGCGCTCGAGGCGGTCCAGTTCCTTCGCCTTGTCGATAAGCCCGGTAAGCGGCAAATGGATATCCAGCCCCTCGGCCAAAGTTCCGGCCGTCGGGCCATCGGCAGGGCCCGCGACGACGCGATCGAACCAAGTCTGAGACCGAATAATATCCATATCGAAACCTTCGCCTTCGACATGCAAGACGGGAAGTTGCTGCTTCGGGGTGATCCCGGTTTCCTGACGCATGCTCCGTATGGCGCGAATGACTTCCATATGGCTGTTCATCTCCGCCTCGGCCCTTTGGTCGCTGAGCACTTGTTCGACACGCGGCCACTCGGCAGAATCGAGGAACGCGTCCTGCTCGATGCCGGGCAGCATGTGCCAGATTTCCTCGGTAATGTGCGGCATGAACGGATGCATCCAGCGGCAGAAATGATCGAGAGCGGCCGCAATGATTCGGCGTGGCGTCTCCTCACTCTTTTCCAGCCGTGATTTCGCGAGCTCGATGTACCAGTCGCAAAACTCCGACCTGAAGAACTCGTGGAGCGCCTTGCAGGCCTCCATCATGTTGTAGTCGTCGAGCGCGGCCTGCACCGCTTCACCGCACGCCCGAAGGCGTGAGAGAATCCATCGGTCTTCGAGCGCTTCGGCAGTCGGCAGTCGGCAGTCGTCGGTCGTTCCCATGTGCATAAGCGCGAACCGCGAAGCGTTCCAAATCTTGTTGCAGAAGTTCCGTGCTTCCTCGATCCGCTTCTCGCCGAACCGGATTTCTTGGTTATGTCCCGTCTGAACCAGCAAGGCGAAACGCATGGCGTCGGCGCCGAACGAGTCGATGTATTCGATCGGGTCGATTCCGGTGCCCAAAGACTTGCTCATCCGTTTTCCGTCCTCGGTGAGCACGGTGGCGTAAATGTATACGTCGGAGAACGGTATCTCCTTCATTTGGTCGAGCCCGTCCATGATCATGCGTGCGACCCAAAGGTAGATAATGTCGCGGGCTGTAACTAATACGTTCGTAGGATAGAACTTGGCGAGGTCGGCCGTCTGCTCCGGCCAGCCGAGAGTAGCGAACGGCCAAAGCGCGCTCGAGAACCACGTGTCGAGCACGTCGGGGTCTTGCGCAACCGGCCCGCCGGCCTTCGCCTCGGCCTCTTCCAGAGACATTGCCGCGTAGGCCGTGCCGTGCTCGTCGTAATAGATTGGGATGCGATGGCCCCACCAGAGTTGGCGACTGAGGCACGAGTCACGGATGTCCCCCATCCAGCGCAAATACACATCGGTGTATCTTTCCGGCGTGAACTTAATCTTTGCGATCCTTACGGCTTCGATTGCGGGCGCGGCCAGGGGCTTCATGCTGCAAAACCACTGTTCGCTGAGGAGAGGTTCGATGACCTGGCCGCTGCGGTCGCTGATCTTGAGCGGAATGTCATAGTCCTCGATTCTCTCGAGGTGACCTTCCTTTTCCAGATCTTCCACGATGCGCTTGCGAGCCTCGAAACGGTCCAATCCGTGATAGTCTGAGCCCGGAAAATGGACTCTTGCGTCCTCTCCGATGCAGACGGGGACCTGCTTCGGGTCGTTGAAATCCAGACCCATCCGCTGACCGACCATGAAGTCGCTCGGGTCATGTGCGGGCGTTATCTTCACAGCGCCGGTGCCGAACTCCGGGTCCGGATACTCGTCGGAGATGAGGGGTATTTCCACGCGGACGAGTGGCAGGATCAGTTTCTTCCCTACCAAGCCCGTGTAGCGAACGTCTTTAGGGTTCACCGCCACAGCCACGTCTGCGAGCATTGTTTCCGGGCGGGTTGTCGCAACGACGACATGGCCACTTCCGTCCGCGAACGGGTACCGGACATGGTACAGCTTGCCTCGCCGCACCTCGTCGTACATCTCGATGTCGCTGACGCTCGTCCGCAGGCCCGGGTCCCAATTGATAACCCGCTTGCCGCGGTAGATCAGCCCGCGCTCGAACCACTCGATGAACACCTTCAAGACGGCGTCGTGATACGCGGGGTCCATGGTGAAGCGTTCTCGCGACCAATCGAATGCGAATCCGAGCCGCCTGAGCTGGCGCAGGATCGCCCCTCCCGATTCTTCTTTCCACTTCCAAACCCGCTCGACAAACTTCTCGCGCCCGAGGTCCCACCGAGACAAGCCTTCCTGCTTGAGCTGGCCTTCCACGACCTTGTGGGTGGCGATGCCGGCGTGGTCCATGCCCGGCATGATGAGAACTTCGAAGCCCTGCATGCGTTTCCACCTGCCGAGGACATCTTGCACCGCGTAGCAGAGCGCGTGCCCGATGTGAAGGCTTCCCGTAACGTTGGGCGGCGGGATCGTGATGCAGTACGGGTCACCTGAGCCCCTGGGCGCGAAGAGCCCCGCCTCTTCCCATCGCGCATACCATTTTTCCTCCACCAGCCTCGGGTCGTAGCGGGTGGAAAGCGTCGAATCCGTCATCCGTTTAACACCTTCCTGTGCTGAAAGTTGATCGGATTATACCGGGGTGGCGTCGGGCTTGCGCGTGAACAGTTCGCGGATCACATCCTCGATGTCGGCCTCGTCGATCGAGATGTCCTCCACGGGTAAATCCTGAAGAATTCGCGCTGCAATTTTCGTGGTTTCTTCGCGCGGAACCTCAATTACCGCCTCCATTTTCGACGAATTGACAACGCGGCCGTATGCCGATAAGTCGGCGGACGGCGCGGCGCTGAACACCAACCGTAATTGTTTAACAGGGCTGAACTGCCTGGAAAGAGAGGCCAAAGAACCCTCAAAAATCTGCTTTCCGTGGTCGATCACGATAATTCGCTCGCATAATTCTGCGACGTCCTGCATATAATGGCTTGTAAGGATAATCGTGGAATTCGTTTCGCGGTTATAGTCCTTTAGGAATTCGCGGATGTTCTTCTGCGATACGACATCTAGGCCGATCGTGGGCTCGTCGAGGAATATGACTTTTGGGTTGTGAAGAAGCGCGGCGACCAGCTCGCACTTCATCCTCTCACCGAGGCTGAGCTTGCGCACCTGAGTGTGAATCTTGTCCTCGAGCTGAAGGGTCTCGACTAAAAAGTCGGCCCTGGCCCTGAATTCGCTGTCGGAAACTTCGTAGATCTCCTTGAGGACCTGGAAACTGTCCCACGCCGGCAAGTCCCACCAGAGCTGCATCTTGTTGCCCATGACGAGTGAGATCTGCTTCAGCATCTCCGGCCGGCGGTCCCACGGGTTGTATCCGAGCACCTCGGCCTTGCCGGAAGTCGGGAAAAGAATTCCGCTGAGCACTTTGAGCGTCGTAGTTTTCCCTGCGCCGTTTGGACCGAGGAAGCCGACCACTTCTCCCTCTTCGATCGAGAAGCTGACGTTCTTGACCGCTTCCACCGAAACCTTTTCCCGGGTGAAGAGGCCCTTCACGGCCCCGAGGATTCCGGGCTGCTTCTTGGGTGTGTAGTAGGTCTTCGACAGATCATCGACCAAGATCGTGGGCATGCTACGCACTATACACGTTTGCAATCAATGTACCAAACGGTACAGAACATGCTCTTGCGAAGCCAGACATTGGAGCTGGCACTCGTTTAGCGCGACCCTCTGCAAGAAAAGCCAATGTTTGGCAATAATATACTTAGTGCACAGGCGCGGGTAAGCTCGTAGAAGCAGGCGGGCGAGTTAGGCTCCGAACTTCTTACGGAGCCACTCGAATACGGCTCGTTGCTCATCTATCCCGGCGCGGCGCACTTGGGAGAGCAACCAGATACCGGTAGGCTTCTCCCCGGTGATGTTCTTCGCGCCTTGGTTGCAGGTCGAACAGAGAGCGCGAAGGTTCGATAGTTCATCCTTGCCTCCAAGGTTCTTGTCCTTGATATGACCGATATGAAGTCGCACCGTTCGCCCGGTGTCCGGGTCAATGTCGCCGGGAGTAAGTCCGCACATCTGGCAAGTGAAGCCGTTACGGTCTAGCACTTCCGCCCGGAGCTTCGCGGAAATGGGGCGACCGAACACTATTCCTTCATTCGGCGTTGGTGCCTCTTTGAGGATGTATTGGCCCGGACTCAGTTCGATCGTGTCGTTATGCGTGAGAATTTGCCAGCCTTCATCCTCTCGAAGTTCACGGACGCGCCGTGCCCATTCGCTTACGTTCGACCCTGCGGCGTCTCGAAGTTGGTGCGAGGTGACGACTTCGCCGACGTGCGCTAGTAGATACTCACGAATCCGTTGCTTCGACCCCGGCCTACGCATAGGCTAGTAGCTTATCTGACGGGCGTCCAAGGCTCAAATGGCGAAGCAGCGCCTTGCCGACGAACTCGGCATATGCCGGAGGAATGGCCTCGTTCAATTCGTTCTTGGTCATCCAATCAATGCCCATAGCCTCTCTTGCGGCGGCCACGGAACAGTTACCGCCGCCTGTGACCTGAACGAAATCGCTCCACTCGTCAGTCTTGCCGTAGTGCGCCTTGCGCCGGTCGAATGTGTGAACCTTGGGGTGCTTCTTGTGCGGCGGTGCTTCGATCAAAAAGTTAGCCTCAAAAAGCCGGTGCCGAATCACTCGCAGTTCGGGAAACATCGTTCCGCACAAAACGATTGGGTTTATGAGTGGTGCGCCGTCTACATTCTCAATGACGTAGGGCAGGCCTGTACCCTCCAGCATTTCGCGGACAGGCTCAATGAGTCGCGGCCAGTCGTCGGCGTTCTTGTTTCGCTTCGCTAGATCGGAATAGGACTGGCAAGGCGGCGACGCGTGAATTGCATCGAAGGAGGCTAGAAAGTCCGCGTCTAGCGTGAGTGCGTCGGCCTGAACGAACTCAAAAGGGTAGTTCCGCTGTAGCTTTATGTCCACGCCAACAACATCAAAACCCGCGCGATTGTAACCGACGCCTGCACCACCGGCGCAACAAAAGAGGTCTAGGAGGCGTGGAGCAGCGGCGGTCATAGTGAAGAGACGTTTTACCCTAGGCTCACGCCGCTAAAATAGTTATCATTCAGTTATCTTTTGGTTGCCTTTTTTGAGGATTTTTTCGCGGCTCGGATGCGGCTGATAGACCTCGCCACGCTCAATTTCGGCTTGATGCACGTATTCGAGAAGGGCCAAGTTCACGGTATCTTGGTATTGCTTGCGTTCCCAAAGACAATAGTCGGCGAGCTTTAGCAAGGTAGAAGATGGCAGCCGGTACCCTTTCTGAAGGAACTCGGAGCGGGAAGGATCGACTGGCATGGCTCACCTATTGTAATCAAAAAGTTATCTTTTTGTGATCCAATCGGCTCGGCGCTCCCGTCTGAATAAATGGAAAGGGCTGTTCTCACTAGAGAACAGCCCAACGAATCGGAGCCGCCGTTTGGAGTGAACCTTGAACTCTCCGGGGAGGACCGGTGTTACAAAGGTAGCACGGCGGCTTCAACACTCAAGACGATTTTGCGCTTCTGATCGCCGCAAAACTTCCGCCTAAAACACTCGGGAACGCGCTAGCCGAAGTCTAGCCTTCCTTGGCCCGACGTGCCCGGTCCTCTGCTGCTCGTCGGGCTAGCTCGGCTTTCGATACCTTTAGCACTTTCCGTAGCGTTTGGTCGAGCTTCACCATTCCCGGCTTTTGCTCGAACTCCGCGCGTTGGTCGTCTTTTCCAGTCTGTTTCGGTTTCCGCTTCACCTTCATTGAACCCGCTCCTTGCCCGTCAGGGCGGCGTAGGTTAGACGCCTTCCCGTAGCATTTACGACAACTTGCTCGAACCTGTTCGCGTCGTTGCCTTTGCGCTCATTGTAGCGGAATGCCTGCTCGTCTAGGTAGCGGAACAGGTGGAACGGCTCCACGCTTACGTACGTGCCGCTGATCGTGCGCTTCAAGAGGCTCCAGTAGTTTTCGATTCCGTTCGTGTGAACTTGCCCAGCAACATAGCTGACGGCGTGATCGATAACCGAGTGCCTATACCAATTGTAGAGCGCCGAATACGAGCCGTGCGCGTCCGTGTAAATGTCCGACTCGAACTTGACGTTGCGTATAAACATGGCCTGTACGCGCCCCTGACGCGTGTCCGGGATATGGAGCGTTCGAACCTTGCCGCCGCGCTCCAAGAAGCCTAGGACGATGTCCTTGCCTACCTGTCCGCCCGTTCTAGCGTCGAGGCCGCGCCGAATCTTAGCCTTACGCTTATCTGAGTGCATGTTCTTAGCCTTTCCGCCTATATACGTCTCGTCAACTTCGACGCCTGAAACGTCGGGTCCGCCGAGCTTTTCGTATGACCCATTCTGCATGGCTAGCCGGATTCTGTGGAGCATGAACCAAGCCGTCTTTTGCGTGACCCCTAAGCCTCTGTGAATCTCGTAGGAACTAATCCCGTTCTTGGCGTTCGTGATCATCCATATGGCCGGGAGCCACTTCGAGAATCCGATAGGCGACGCTTCGAAGATTGAACCCGTCTTAGCTGAGAACTGCTCCCCGCAGTCGTTGCAACGGAACCGGAGCCGCGATTCGATTAGGTGAATCTTGCCCGTGCCACCACAGTGCGGACAGGTAACCCCGTCCGGCCAACGCCGCGCGACGAAGTAGTTCCAAGCCGTGCGCTCATCCGCAAAGTGTCGAATGACTTCGAGGAGTGTTTCAGGAGTAGAAAGATCGCTGTTCACTCCTATATTATACCACGAATTGTGCACTAAGTATATTATTGCCCAATGTTTCACGTGAAACAGCCTGGTCTCGGGTTTAATCGGATAGATGTCCGAACTCGTGATGGCCAAGAACCAAGGCCTTGTCGTAAGTGCTGTCGACCCCGGATCGCCGGCTGCGCGTGCAGGGTTCGAGCCTCGCGACGTCCTTCGCCGGATCGACGGCCACGCGGTGAACGACGTCGTCGACCTCCGGTATCGCGCGAGCCAAGAGGAGTTCGAAATCGAGTTTGTTCGAGACGGCGTCTTTCAAACGGTGCTCGTCGAGCGGGCGTGGGGCGAGGACCTCGGCTTCGATTTCACCTTCGAACTGGCCGACCAAATCCATACGTGCGATAACAAGTGCGTCTTCTGCTTCATCCATCAGATGCCCAAAGGCATGCGCAAGAGCCTCTATCTGATGGATGACGATTTCCGGCTCAGCTTCCTTCACGGCAACTACGTGACGCTCACGAATATGGGCGACGAGGAGTTCGAACGTACCAAGGAGCAAGGTCTCTCCCCGCTTTACGTGAGCGTGCACGCGGCAGATGCGCGGCTCAGGGGCTTCATGCTCGGCCGTCCGGCGCCCGAACCTATCATTCCGCGCCTCAAAGACCTAAATCGGAGCGGTATCAACGTCCACTGCCAGATCGTCCTTTGTCCAGGTTTAAACGACGGCAAAGCGCTCGACACGACTATCGAGCAGCTAGCCGAGCTTCACACCAAGCGAACGGGCCTCCAAGGCGGCGTAGTTAGTGTAGCGATCGTTCCAGTTGGGCTGAGCAAGTTTAGGCACAATCTCTACCCAGTCAGAAGGGTGACGCCCGAATACAGCCGCGACCTGCTCGCCCAGGTTCGCCACTGGCATCTGAAACTTGAACCGACTTTAAGTACCCGGTTCGTCTTTCCCAGTGATGAGTGGTTCTTCTATGCGGGCCGCCCAGTGCCGCCGAGACCTTGGTATGAGAACTTCCCCCAGTTCGAAGACGGCGTTGGAACCTGCCGGCTATTCCTCGACCAGGCTAAACGTGGTTACGGGAAGCTCCCCGAACGGATCGATAAGCCTCTTCATATTACTTTGGTAACAGGTTTGCTGCCTTCAGAGGTGATTCGCAATTTCGCCGCTCGCCTTTCCCAGGTTCAAAACCTGTCGGCCGATGTTTGCGCCGTAATCAACGATTTCTTTGGCCACGGGATCACGATCGCGGGACTGCTCACCGGCCAAGATGTGATCAAAGCGCTAGAAGACCACAAACCGAAAGGGATTGTGACCATACCGGATATCACGCTGAAGGACGATTACCTCTTCCTCGACAATCTAACACTCGACGACCTCCGCGTGCAGACAGGATACGACATCAGGGTTTGTCCTTGTCGAGCCAAGGAATTTCTCGCGAGATGGCTTCCCGAAAACGTTGCCTAGAGCCGAACAAGGGCGAAGAGCGTGGCGACAGCCGGCGCCGAGTACAGCAACGAGTCGAACCTGTCCAGCACGCCGCCATGCCCGGGAAGAAGATTCCCGCTGTCCTTGACTCCAAGGCGCCGCTTCCAAGCGCTTTCGTATAGGTCGCCGACCTGCCCCAGGACGCCCACGATAGCGCCCACGCCAAGCCCGAGATAGGGCCCGATCGGTGACCCTTGATCGTCACCAAATAGCGGCCCGACGGCGAACCCCACAACGCTCGCGGCGACGAAGTTTGCGATCGCACCTTCCCACGTCTTGTTCGGTGAGATGGCAGCTGCCAATTTGCGCCGGCCGAACGCCCGCCCGATAATAAATGCTGCCGTATCTCCAGCCCACAAGCACAGAAAGAGCAGCAGAATCACTGAGCCATCCGTGATTGATGCCCCTAAATCAGCGGGAAGATTGTTTTGTCCAGAGTGGACGGTAAGTTCAATGCTTCGTAGCCAAGTGAGCAACCCAAGAGGCAAGAATAGCCAGGCAAATTGCCTCGTTACAATTGGCCGCTCAGGGTCTAAGAGAAGGATGTAGTCGAAGGGAAGAAGGAGAATGAATGCTATTGCGAAGACGAAGTCAAGGCGAATCTCTCCGATTAGCGGAACGGGGAGCAGACAGACGATGATCAACACGAGCGCCAATGTCCAGGCCCACCACTTCTTCGCTACCCCCTCTACCGAGTTGAACTCCCAGAACATGGCGGCCCCGATCAGAAGGATCATGAGCCGAAGGGGCCAAACCGAAGTCGAAATCGAAACCCAGACGAGCACCGGGATACCGACAACCGCAGTCGCAACGCGGGCGAGCATCAGAGACGGATGACCTCGCCGGTCTCCATCTCGTAAAGCATCGGCACGGGAACGATGCGATCGGCGCGGAGCGCGGGCCGAAGCGCCTGGCTCTCCATCGAAAGGTGTTCGATAGTCTGGTGAACGTTCTGAATGACGGCCTCCCGCCACAAATCGGCAGGCGCCGAGCGCGAAGCGCGCATAACGGCTGAAGAAACACGAAGCCGAAGAGAACCGCCGGTGCCTGTCGTCTTGCCTTGGACCACTTCTCCGACCGCCAAACAGCCTGTGTGGCCCATCACCAGGAGCAGCGGCACGTTGTACAGGCCGACGGCTATCTCGACCATCCACTTTGCCGAGTCGCTGGCGACGTTCCCCGGAACCCGGCTAACGAATAGCCTCCCAAGTGGCTGATCGAACAGAATCTCCGGCGCCACACGGGAGTCGGAGCACGTGACTACCGCCGCGATGGGCGATTGCTCGCTCGCAAGCCCTGCAAGGCACGCGGAGCTATATTGAGAATGGGACGAGCGGGCCTCTCTAAACCGCCGGTTTCCGTCAAGAAGCTCCGCCAGCACCCGCTCGCCCTCGTGCACGCAAGGGTTTTACCCTTAGTGCATCTCTTTGTCGCCGTAGAGGGTCTGAATGTAAGCGATCTGCCCCAAGTGGTAATTGAAGTTCCACCGCGGGTAATCCATCATCTCGGGCATCGTGAAGTCACGTCCACCATCGTAGGGCAGCCACTTCGTTTCAGCCAATCGCTCGTCCGGCAATTCGCGCATCAGCGAGAAGAACTTTTCGAGGCGCTCATTGCATTGCTTCTCGCAATCCTCGATCGTCTTCCACCCTGCCTGCATCGCCTTTGCCTCAGCCATCGCAGCCTCGTCGAAATCGGGCTTCTTGTACTTGTCGGCGAGAAGTTCGACGGCCCACTCGGGGCACATCGCCAATTCTCGGCAAAGGTCGAGCACGGAACGGCCGTTCTCCAATGGCTTCCATTCCCGTTTGTCGGCGGGGACTGCCTTGGCATATTTGAATGCTTCCTTGGCGCCCTCGCGCGTCACTTCGATCATGTGTTCTTGAAGTTTCATAACTTCCTCCTATTAACAGTAGACAACAGTATCTCAATCAGAAAGATCGGTGTCAAGATGCTCTCGGTTAAAATTTCGTTTACCCGTAGGCGATCTCGTTCTGAAGATCGCCGAAGGACTCCACACCGCCGCCCAGGATCGAGTGCACGATGCGTCCCTGGCAATGTACCGAGGCGCCGGGCAAGATTACCGAATCTTCGATCTCCGCGCAATCGACGATTGCGCCTTCACCGATGCAAACCGAGCTGCCCACGTCCGCAACAACCGAAGCTCCAGACCCGATCAGGGTGCCGCCGTTCAACAAAAGCGAAGAGCAGGCGAGAAAAGAGTCGAGCGTTCCCGTGTCGAACCAGCTTCCTTGATACACACACGGCAAAACCTCGTATCCCCGCTCGATAAGCATCTGAATCGCGTCGGTGATCTCATACTCACCGCGGACGCTGGGCTTAAGTTCGGCGAGCATGTCCCAAATGGGTGCACGAAAGAAATAGACCCCAGCCATCGCCAAATTCGATTCCGGCGTCACAGGTTTCTCGACCAGCTTCACAATGCGCCCGCCGTCCACGTTGGCGACCCCGAAACGGCTCGGATCCTCCACCGGCATCACGAGGTCCAGGTTTGCGCAACCGCTCTCGGAAAAGCGTTGCGCCGCGTCGGTGAGAGGTTCGCTGTAGATGGCATCTCCCAAATACATCACGAATTCGTCGCCCTCCACAAAGTCGCGAGCGCAAGCCATCGCATGGGCGAGGCCGTTGGGCTCATCCTGCAGCGCGTAGCTCAAACGAACACCAACCCCCCTCCCATCGCCCAATGCAGAACGCATCGCCTCCGCGTTTTCGCCTACCACGAGGCAGATGTCCTTAACTCCGATCTCCACAAGCCGATCGAAGGCGTATTCGAGTGTGGCCCTGTTCGCCAAAGGAAGCAGTGGCTTCGGAATGTGGTGGGTAACGGGGTACAGCCGGCTGCCTTTGCCCGCCGCGAGAATGACGCCTTTCATGTGATAGGGGGTATCTTGAACCCGTCGCGATGGATTGCGCAACTTTTGGGAGATTTGCCCTGGGATGGGCGACCTTAGTTCTCTTGCTCCTCGGTGGCTGCACGCCGCCCGAGGACAAACCTTTTCCCGATCACACGATCGGATTTTCCGAGCCGAAACCGGACCGTGGCTACGCCCTCTACGTCGAGGCGGCAAAAGCGGCCGAGCAGGATATTCAAAAACAGATCACGCGCACCATTTGGACGCCTGGCCAGAAGGATTACGCTTTGCAGCACGGGCAGCGGGCACTTGAAATCCTCCGAAGCGCCCAGTCCGGACCAGTCACGTACTCCTTCGCGCCTTCGGTCCCGGGAGCGGTTCGCGAGCCTGTTCGCGGTTGGCGGTTTCTCGGCCGCGTGCTCTGCTGGAGGATCGAGGAAGCCGAGACCGCCGAAAGCCTCGCCAAGGCGACGAACGATTTTATGATCGCAGCGCGCATGGGCGCCGACTTGGCCGGTGGTGATGCGCAAAGCGCCGGACTCGGATTCGAGATCGCGCTGGAGGCGGCCAAGCCATTTTGGAAGCGATTCTCGGATATGCCGAACTCCGAACTCAACCGGGTCTACACCGGCCTGAGTGCGGCCCTCCAAACGCTTCCCGCCGCGGGGGTCACATTGCGGAACGAGCGCGAGACGATGCTTAGGGCAGTCCAGTGGGTTCAGTCCCTGTACCTGACGGGTGATTTCGATCAAATACGAAAGGCGCTGGGTGACTACGTCGAGCCGACAATCAAGTTCATGAAGGAAATGAAGGACGAGCCGCGCGCAAAACAGGTCTCTTTCTTCGAGGGTCTGGCGCAAGAAGCGGAGCAGACTGTGAGGAATCACGTGGCTCTGGCAGCGGCCGGCGCCAACCGATGGGAGGAACCCGAGGAGCTGACCGGCGAGCGCCCCTGGAAGCGGTTGGCTTCCAGCCTCTTCCAAGGCGGCCAAGCCTTTTTGGAACAGAGAGCGATTTTCGAAACGGAAATGCGCCTCCTGGCGCTGGACGCAGCGCTCCTGGCAACTGCTAGGCAGGAGGGCAAGGCGCCCGCGGATCTCTTGAAGTTCCCGAAGTGGCTGCGTACCGATCCTTATTCCGGTCGAGACTTCGTTTATGTTCCGCAAGGGGGCACGTACAAGCTCTACGGCGTAGGGCCGGACGGCAAAGAGGATGGAGGCGACTCGTCGGACATTACCCTCGGCAGGTAGACTCGGCCATGCGCGGAAGCGTCATTGAAGTTCGGATGAAAATTTCCGGCGTAGAAGGGCCGACGACCACGGCAGAGCGCCTAGACCTTTCGACAAAGGGCGGAATCTTGGGAGGCGAGAGGTACGAAGACGACCGCCAGGTCCTACTCCTCGATCGGTCCACCTTGGAGGCGTTCGGCTACGAGCCGGGCATGCTCCGGGAACAAATCCTGGTCGATCTGCCGTCGTTGCAAAGCCTCGTTCCCGGCACAAAGATGAAGGTCGGCACGGCGGAGCTCGAAGTAACGTCCGATTGCGCGCCCTGTCGAACGATGGCTGGCTATGTGGTAGAGAAGGGCCCTTCGTTCGTCAATAAGATGATGGGCCGTCGTGGAATGTTGGCGAAGGTCATCCAAGACGGAGCTGTATCGTCGGGTGATGCCGTCGAAGTCATCGACTAAGCAGTTCAAGGCTTCGACGAGAACGAACGGGTATCTTACGCACCGCAAGGGCCAACAGGAATGACGATTGGATAACACAGACACGGCTTACGAGACCGAGGGCGTAGCGCCGCAGATCGAACCCGTCAAGCACACCGACTGGTTCGGCGTCGTGCTCGGGGCGCTCATCTTTCTATTCGGCATCGGCCTACTCGTGTTCACATTCTTGGAGGCCGCCAAGATGTTCGCGATTCCTGCAAAGGATGCACTCGGCGCCAAAAAGGACATAACTGAAATAGGCGTCTCCTTCGGCCATGTCCTGCTACGCATCGGCCTTTTGCTCGTGATGAGCATCGTCGGATCGATCGTCAGCGGCAAGGGAATTCGCATGTATCTGGCCGCGCGCGCCCGCACCCCGATCGATCACCGCTAACGGCCAGAGCGAGCCTGTTCGAGCATCATGAATTCTGTCAGGCTTTCGACGGTCAGCAGGCCGACGAGTTTTTCATGGTCCAAAACGATCACCGGCGACTTGTCGTCCCGCGTGAACGATTCGAATGCGTCTTCGAGTGGATCGGACGGCGCCATCTTCCGGAAGTCACGGTGCATATAAGCGGCTACGTATTCGTCCGAGCCGTCACCCGAAAGGCCCCGAATAATGTCCTCCCTGGTGAGGACGCCAAGGATATCTTCGCCCCAGACAACCGGAAAGTCGCGTTGCGAGCTTTGCATGAGCAAACTCGCCGCTCTGCCGAGCGTTTCACCGCTGCCGATCACCGAAAATTGCGTGATCATCGCGTCTGCCACTCGTTTCTGAGCCACGAGCGAATAGCCGACCGAGGATGCGACTTCTTGGGATGCTCCCATGAATACGAAGAAAGCGATCAAAAGCAAAAAGATGTTCCCGCTCGTCAGCCCGTAAATAGCCACTCCGAAAGCGAAAGTCTGTCCAACGGTCGCGGCGATTTTGGTTGCTCTGCTCTCGCTCATTCGCATCGCGAGAACCGACCTAAGAACCCTGCCACCGTCCATGGGAAGGGCCGGAATCATGTTGAAGAGCGGCAATGCGACATTGGCAAGATACAAACCCCGTAGAAACGGTTCCCGCTCGACCGAAAAATTTAGTGCCGGCAAGGCGCCGTATTGGTAGTACACGAAAGGCAGCAGAATCAGGGCAATCACCACATTCACCGCTGGCCCCGCGAGCGCGATCCAAAACTCCTGAGCTGGTTTTGGTCGGCCCTCGATATAAGCAATCCCCCCGATCAAATAGAGGGTTATCTCTCTAGTTCGAATCCCGTACCTCTTCGCCACGAGCGCGTGCCCCAATTCGTGCAGCACCACACAAACAAAGATCGCGGGAATGAGTGCGATCAGCTGCGGCGAATTTGTTTTGTTCGCCTCGATCGCGACGAAGACGATGAACAGCAGAAACGTGAAGTGCAGGCGGATCGGAATACCGGCAACCATAGCAATGCGAATAGCCCCGCCGCCGCTCTTCTGCTTTTGTTGGCTCATTTGTAGCTATATTTTCCGATTTGCTTGCAGGAAAGGCTGGACTTGTCGCGAAGGCTATGTTGCGAGAATGCTCCCGAGATGTGCAGTACCTTACCCAGGAACACTGAAGACTTGACCGACGTCGAAGCCTTGAGGGAAAACGTGGGTGAAACGTACATCTCGCTTGGACGCAATGCCCCGGGGGCAAAAGTGGCGCAAACCGATTCGATGTGGTCGTGCTCGAGTCGGTTTGCGCACCCGATCGGCAACTTTGCGGCGCACTTTAGATTGTCTCCACGCGAGCTCGGGCACGTCGTTTCGATCGCCGAGGCAAAGCCACATTTTCGTGCCTACGTGATGGACGGAGACCTGCCGGTGAATCTTGGAAAACAGTTGGAGAAAGCCGGCCTAAAGCCGAGGTACGCGCTCGTCGGCATGGTTGCGGGAATGCGCACTGAACCCGGTCACCCGGTCCTCGAAAGAGACTTATCGAAGGATCGCGTCGAGGTTACGTCGAAGTTTGTCTCGGACACTTTCTTTTGGCGAAGCGACCGCGGCACGAAACGCTCACTCGCGACCTTGCTGGCGGCTTCGGCAGACACTCAGGAGTTTTACAGCTTGAGCGACGCGAGCGGCACGGTGGCCGCTGCGGCGCTGAGTATCACGGGCGGGGTCGCCGGGCTCTATAATCTTTGCGTTAGGCTGGATCGACGGTCCGCCGGAATCGGATCGAGCGCCGTTTCGCAGATGATCCGCCTCGCAGCGCAGCGAAAGTTGCGTCTCGTTCTTCAGTGCGAGGACTCGTTGGCGTCGTGGTATTCCGCGCTAGGCTTCGAAAAGGGAGCGGAACTTGTCGCTTACTCGTTATAATGAGTATGCGGTGATCGTTCGGTCAACGAAGGTCTCCAGACTTAATGCAGGTGATAGGCATTGAATAAAAGGCAAGATGTTGGCTTCACGTTGGTGGAATTGCTCGTGGTGTGTGCAATTCTGTCCGTTCTTGCCGCCATCCTCTTTCCGGTGATCCGCACCGCTACAGCCGCAGCGCGTAATCGACAGTGCCTAAACAATTTCGCCCAGGTGGGCGCCGCGCTCGCGCTTTACCAAGGCGACTACGACGATACGGTTCCGCCCGTAAATTATCGCAAGGCTAGCACGAGTTCTTCCGAAGAGGATCGGAGTTGGGTTCAAACCCTCCTTCCTTATGCCGGCGACTTCGCGCTGTTCCAATGCCCTTCCGATACCGGACGCCTCGGAATAACGGAGAGATCTACTGTGACCACTGGCGGTTGGAAGAACTACTACAACGCCTCACTTCGATCGAACCTGGGCTACAACTTTATCTATCTAAGCCCGCTCATTGAGGACCAGGCAGGAAACTGGAACGCTTTTCCGGCGAGCGGCTCGCAGATCGCCAATGAATCGAGTACGATCGCCTTCATCGATTCGGTTTGGGACCGAACCGTATCCGGACAACCTTATGGGGGAGGAAGCTGGGTCGTCGTTCCGCCATGCCGATATATAGATACGCCCTCCGGTGCCTATGACACTTTCGGCATACCAGGGAACTCTCGCTCCTACTTCGGCTTTAGCCCCCCGGGTTGGCAGCCGTCGAGTTCGACTTCCTGGCTCGTTTACGGTGGTGCCTGGCCTTGGCATAGGAATCGGTTCACAATTCTGTACGCCGACGGCCGGGCGGCTTCCGTTAACCTGCCGCTCCTTGTGCAAGGATGCGCATTTGCTCCGCATTGGCGTGGCCGGATCCAGTCGACGACCGACTACCTTTGGGATCTTCAAGACTAATGGCTTCTCGCCGAACAACTGCGTGGATAGCCCTTAGCATGATTATCCTGTCGGCGCTTGCTATCTTAGTTTGGTTCATCAATTCCGTCGAGCCGTTGCCGCGCGTAGATTATCCGGAGTCGCAGGACAGCCAGATCGTTCCATCAGACGGTCAGGTAAAGATCAAGGACACCGTTTCACCTTACAAG
>JACDEQ010000005.1:19260-22412 GCA_013816225.1 Armatimonadota bacterium
GAGTATTTCGACGATTTCGTCGGCCTTTTGCCGAACGAGCTCGGCATCCCCACGGCTCTCCACATTCAATCGCATGATCGGCTCCGTATTGCTCGAACGAACGTTGAATCGCCATTGCTCGAACTCTAAGGACAACCCGTCCGTCCAGTCCTCGATGCCGCTTGGGAAGGCTTCGCGAATCCTCTGGAGAGCGGCGGCGGGGTCGCTAACGACGCTGTTGATCTCCCCGCTGCAGGGATACTTCGCCATCATCTCGTCAACGAGCTCGCTCAGCGGCCCCCCGGTACGGCTTATCAGTCTCGCCACCATCAGGAACGGCAGAATCCCGCTGTCGCAAAACCAGTGGTCGCGAAAGTAGTGGTGAGCGCTCATCTCGCCACCGTAAATCGCGTTCTCAGCACGCATTTTCTCCTTGATGAACGCGTGCCCGGTTTTGCACATCACTGGCCGGCCGCCGAGTCTCTCGCAGATATCGAGCGTGTTCCAAACGAGGCGGGGATCGTGCACGATCGCCTCGCCCGGATTGCCCGTTAGCGCATCCTGCGCAAGAAGCCCGACGATGTAATAGCCTTCGACGAACGCACCCTTCTCGTCGAAGAAAAAGCACCGGTCGTAGTCACCGTCCCAAGCGACACCAAGATCAAACCCGCCCGACCTCATTCGAGTCACCGTGTCAGCACGGCTCTCCTCGAGGATCGGATTCGGCACCCCATGCGGAAACGTCCCGTCCGGCTCGAAGTTCATGGGCGTGATCTCCAGCGGGAGCCGCGCCTCCATTGCCTGAACCGCGATGCCGGCACAACCGTTCCCGGCGTTGGCAAGCACCTTGAGTGGCTTGAGCGTATCTGGTGTTAAGATTCGTAGGACGTGGTTTACAAAGTCGTCGTAAACATCTTGCTGCCGAACAGACCCCGCGCCGCTCCTTTCGAAAACGCTTTCGCGCGTGCGCCGCTCGATCTCCCACAGTCCCGAGTCGCCGCTAATGGGCTTGCTCTCCTCGCGCACGATCTTCATGCCGTTGTATTCCGGCGGGTTGTGGCTGGCGGTGATCATCACGCCCGCGTCGTAGCCGTAATGAGCAGTGGAGAAGTAGATCATCTCGGTGCCGCAGAGCCCGATGTCGAAAACGTCCACGCCGGCGTCGGAGAGCCCGCGCGCTAATGCGTCCGAAATCTCCTCGCTGCTCAGCCGGATGTCGTGCCCGATCGCGCACGTCTTAGCCCTCGTCTCGTCCGCCAACGCCCGCCCGATTCGGTAGGCGATATCCGCATTGAGTTCCGACGGCACTTTCCCCCGAACGTCGTACACCTTGAAGCAGGTAAGCTTTTCGCTCATTCGAGCCAAGTTCTACCTGTTTTGAAAGAGGCAGTACGTTGCCTTGGGTGTTAACTGCTGTCGAATATAGAGGATCATCGTGTTCGGGCTTTCCCTTTCTGGACTTCAATCGTTCGTATACGACGTTCACGACGAGGGCGCGGCGCGCCCTCGTCGGTTGCGGTCGGCGTTGCTGAGCCTCGTGCCGGCAGTTATCGCTTTGCAACGAACGCGAAAAGATGCTGGGACAAAGATTCACTACCTGGGCGGCGGCAAGCTGCTATATGGAGGTTCGGCCGAGTCAGTTGAGTATTTGAAGCCTTCACTAAGGTCGTTGGAACCGCGGTGAGTAGACGGCAAAATGTCCATCGTACCAACCGCCCCACACACGTGGGGATGAAGGAACCGCGGTCCTGCAACTTTGGCCAACCCTGACACCCAGCAAGGTAACTTATCCCTTCATGCCACGGCTTATCGGTGCACACATGCCAACCGGAGAAGGGGGCGTTCCAAACGCGATCCGGACGGGGAAGGAGATCGGGTGCGAAGCCATTCAGGTCTTCACGACCAGCCCGCGCAACTGGGCGTCCAAGTCGCCGGATCCCGGAACGATAGCGGAAACAAAGAGGGCAATGAAGGACACCGGGATCGATTCTGTCGTTTCGCACGACACGTACCTCGTGAACCTATGCGCCCCCGATCCCAAGACCCGCGAACTTTCGATCATCACCCTGACGAACGAGCTGAACCGCTGCGGGCAACTGGGCATCCCGTACGTCGTCTCCCACATGGGCGCTTTGAAAGGTCAGGAGGAGCGCGACGCGATGATCATCCTCGCAGGTTCGGTCGCCCGGGTGCTGCAAGAGACGCCGCCCGAAGTATCCATCGCGATGGAAACGACCGCCGGCCAAGGCTCATGCTTGGGCTACAAGTTCGAACACTGGGCGATGATCATCGAGGCTCACGGCGGCGACCCGCGGCTTGTCATCTGCATGGACACCTGCCACCTCTTCGCCGCCGGCTATCCCATTCACGGGCGTGAGGGTTATGAAAAGACGATGGAGGAGTTCGGCCGTCTCATCGGCTTCGCCCGGCTCCGCGTGATTCACTCCAACGATTCGAAGAAACCGTTCGCGTCGCGCCTCGACCGCCACGAGCACATCGGCGACGGACTGCTCGGCCTGGAGCCGTTCCGCTGGTTCGTCAACGATCCGCGCCTCGCCCACGCCCCGATGATCATAGAAACTCCCGACGCGGACACCATGCACGCCGTCAATATAGATAGACTAAAATCGCTCCGGGAGAATTGATGGACGAGCAAGAGAGTGCGGCCACGCCGCTCAGCGTTTACGACCTGATCGCGTTTTCGATCGACCAGTTCGCCGAGGTCGCGTGGCAGAAAATGGGCCTGCGCCCCGATCCCATGACCGGCAAAGAGGACGTGAATCTGGAGGAGGCCAAGGTCGCTATCGACACCGCGAGCCGACTCGCGGAAACGCTCGACCCGCACCTCGACGACGACGATAGGCGACGTGTTCAATCTCGCCTAAGCGACCTGAGGATCAACTTCGTCCGAAAATCGGGAGGGGCATAGCCGTTCGTTGCTCAGATTGCCCTCGCTTCGACGACGGCAAAGCCTTCTGCAAGGACGGCAAGCTCAATCCCGCCTCTAGGCAAGACGCGATCGACGTCGCCCAGCGATTCGGTCCGCGCGCAATCTGCATGATGAACGACCACCGCGAGATGATCGTCGACGTTTGGCAAGGCAACCAAATCGAGGGCAAGCCGCCACGCCGGCCCCACACCCCGACAAGTAACTGGCGCTTAGAGATATAGTC
>JACDEQ010000456.1 GCA_013816225.1 Armatimonadota bacterium
TTCAACCCAGGTACATCGTATATTCTGATCGACCCCGGTTTGGTGGGGATAGAGCCCCACCGCGAGACTGATCCGACTCGGCACGTACTCGGCCGAGTTCGCGAAGGCGCTGGTGAAGAGCCATCCTTTCGCGGCCAGCTTGTCGAGGTTCGGTGTCCGCGCGTAGCCGCCGACACAGCCGACCGCATCGGCGCGAAATTGATCGGCCATGATGAAGTGGACATTTGGTCGCATCAATGCAACTCCGCCCACATTTCGAAAGCGTGCTAAGCTGCTGGTGTGTCGTTGGTTCTGCCAGCGGTGTCGCCAGCGACCAGAACGGCCCAGCTCACTTCTGATACAGGAACGAACGTGATGGGCCAAGCCACGCGTGATCTCTATCTGGACCTCCTTGTCAAATGCCTGTCGAACCTGATCTACGGACCACCTCCGCTCGACCCCTGGAATGACGGACTATTCCGGGCCAACGCGAGGCCGGGAAGGGACCGTCACTCCCTGGTTCACACGATGGTCGGGATATTGCGTCTCGAGAACGTTCGTGAATTGGTTCAGCGAGCGATAGATCTAGCTGTTCCGGGCGACTTTATTGAGACGGGCGTTTGGCGCGGCGGCTGCTGCATCTTGATGCGTGGCGTCCTGGCCGCCAACCTCATCGATAATCGAAAGGTTTACGTCGCGGACTCGTTCGCGGGATTGCCCCCACCCAACGCCGACCTGTTCCCGCAAGACGCGGGAGATATCCTTCACACCATCCCGGAATTGTCGGTTTCGCTCGACGAGGTCAAAACGAACTTCGCCCGTTACAGCTTGCTAGATGAACAAGTCGTTTTTACAAAAGGGTTCTTTAGCGACACATTGCCGTCACTCGAAGCAGACCCATTTGCGGTCATCAGGCTCGACGGTGACATGTACGAATCCACCTATGTCGCACTGGAAGCGCTGTACCCAAAGCTCTCGCTCGGGGGCTTCATCATTATTGACGACTACGGAGCTACTGAGCAATGCCGCAAGGCCGTGACCGACTACAGGGCGAAGTTCGACATTGGGGACAAACTGCAACAAGTCGACTGGACAGCCGTTTACTGGCAGAAAGCACTCTGAATCGAAAGGTTTCTTCGATGGGATGCGTGCCGCTGCGGAAAGCGGCCGTGCGCTCCTGCTCTGCCAGCGAGTTGCGATGCAAAGCCGCCCCTGGTGCGGTGCACGAAGAGATGAATTCACGCGTTTCCCGCGACGGTGGCGCCTTGGCGCTGCATCATCCGTCCGCGTCGGCGCCATCTTTCAACGCCCGCTGCGAGAGTTACAGAAGCGGCAGAGTTTGCGTCGGCGCTCCGGTGCCCCGAAGCAGATTACCGCCGAAGGAGATGAAGGAGCCACCATTCGTCGTAATAATGGCGGCGGGACTGCCGGTGAGCGTCGATGCAGTTACCGCCACCACGCTCGCGCCGTCGACTTGCAGCACAAAATTCGTATTTGCATCGACAAGACTGTGCGTCAAGAATGCGTTGTTTGCCGCTCCGGCGGCGCCCTTGACATTAATGCCGCCCAAATTGCCGATGATCAGGTTATCTTCAAGAAACACGCGAGCCCCTGCGCTTCCCTGGATATCAACTCCGAATCCGGTTCCTGCGGTGAAGTTCCTGATCGAGCACTTGCGAATGGTGAGTTTCCCTGCCCCGACCATACGGACGCCATTCAAACCGGTGCCAAACCCTTCGATGTCGAGTCCTTCGAGGAGCACCTTGTCGTTCGTCCCGACGTTGACGATGACGCCATTGGTCCCGGCTGCGAGGACACCGCCCTCCGTATGGGCACAGACGATGGAAAGCGACTTCGTGATCGTGACAGCACCAAATCCGCCCGGATCGAGGCAATTGATCTCCCCTGACGTGGCGGTCTTGGATATCGCGCCGGCGAAGGTCTTGCACGGCGCCGTGCGGCTGCACGGATTGGCGTCGTCACCGACGCCCGAAACCCAGGTGCGGCTGGATTGGGCTTGCGCCGGCATGGCATGCAAAAATACGACAATCAGCGTTGCAAGAACTGCTCGATCAATCATGACCGTCCTCCGATTTAGTGGACACCGGACTTAAGCGGCTTGGCGCTCTGCCTGTTCCCGGGTGATATACCCGAGGCCAGAGT
>JACDEQ010000457.1:0-1641 GCA_013816225.1 Armatimonadota bacterium
CGCTCAACAGCGTCATTATCGAAGCGGTCTACGGGCAGTTCGGCTCCCCGCAGAACAACCAGGAGCGCTACCTGGTGAACGCCTTCGCGGTGAAGGTGGCGCGCGGCGAGGCGTGCCATTGGACCCGACTCGAAGGCGAAGCCGTCTTCCAGTGGATGAAGGCCAACATCTTCGACCCGGCGGCCCCGGTGACCGAGGCGAAGCTCAAGCCCGCCTACATCAAGGACAATGCGTTCGACTTCTCGGCGGCGCTCACCGCGTTCAACGGGTCGAACCAAGCCACGTACTTGGCGGGCCAGGAAGAGCGCCGAAAGCGTACGCAAGCCGGGACTAGCTTCTTCCACTGGGAGGTGCTCCAGCAACCAGCGACGTACGTCAACACACTGCGTTTCGCTTCCTCACTCGCAGACCCGTTTGCCTGGGCGGCGATCTTGAGTGGCGGGGCACCTGTGACCCTTGTTGCCGCGGCCGAGGCGTCGTGGGCGATGGCCACATTCGAGGGTGGATTCCTCATCGTGGATTTCATTCCCGGTGGGAAGTTCGTCACAAAAGGGCTTAAGGCGCTTCGGGGAAAGGTGTGCTTCAAGAGGGCGAGCGGGACGGACGGGCTGCCGAAGGCCGACAAGGCGGCGGAGGCGACAGCTGAACAGGTGGTGAAACGCAGTCGCTTCTGGACACGCCCCGATGAGGCTGTCTTTTGGGCAGGACGCTCTGGCGGTGTTTCGGTCAATGCAAATCGAGGCAACGGCCTGGGGAAACGCATTGCCGGAGAACGACAGGGAAAGACACTGGAAATGGTGATAGAAGAAAAACAAATCGACACCGCAAACTTCACTCCGGCAGACTGGGACAACGTCTCAAGGGAACTGGCCCAGAATGCTTCAGGCGTTGTTCGAGTCGTCCTCGGTACAGATCCAGTTCCGAGCACAGTGCGATTGACGTGGGATGCGGTTGAGTTCCCAGCTTTGAAGCAAAATCCAAAAGTTACGAAGATCGTGGCTTTGCTTGTAAAAAATGTTGAAACCGGCGAGTTCGTGGAAAAAATACTCTACCCCCTGGTGACAGTACCATGATTACCGCCGTCGACCGCGGAACCTTCCGTGTCCAGCTGGATTGCACGGATTACTGTATTGATGGGGAGATTGGTAAGGAGGGATGCGACTTTGTCGTTTCGCCCAAGTCCGTCTGGTTGTTAAAGAATGGGCAGGCAGTCGAACTCATTCATGATGAATCACTGCGGGCTCGAATCGTCGCGGACGTCATGGCATGGGGCAAAGCGCAATCGAAAAAGATAGGCGTGTGGGAGTAGCGCTCGTCTGCCTCGACCACGATCTCGAACCGCCAGCCGACGATCCCAAGCGCGACATGGGCGACGGCCGCGACGCCGTGCGCTGGTTGATCTCGCAGCCGCACAAGGTGCCGGTGCTCATCCACACGACGAACAGCCGGTGCGGCACCTGAGATGGAAACCATGCTCAAGGACGCGGGCTGGCAGGTCCACTGGTCGCCGCCCTCCAAACGGCCTCGCCCTGGGTCAGGAAGTCGTGGATACGGCGGGTGGGGGAGATGCTGGGCAAGATCGGCAGGGTCTCGTGACGATGAGCGCGCTGGCAGAACTGCGTGTCTTGCGGCGGGTGGGGG
>JACDEQ010000457.1:1651-2141 GCA_013816225.1 Armatimonadota bacterium
GCTGGGATCGTCTCGTGGCGTTCAGCGGGCGGGGGAGATGCCATGGCGCTGACGGTTGAAGAGGAACGTTCTATTCCCAACCCGTTGGGTGGGCGCGTTGCGTTGGTCAAGATCACGGACGATGCTGGCGTCATTCCAGACGATGGGAGGAGGAACAACGTCATCTGTATCCGCGATGAGCGAGAGGTATGGCGGATCAAGCGAGCCCACGAGTTGCACGGAGGCAACGTGATCGCCAGCATCTACTCGTCGGACAAGGACCACTTCACCGCCGAGTCGTATGACGGCGTCGTTTACGAGGTCAGCTATGCGGACGGCACAGCGGTTCATGTCCGATGGGAGAAGACTTGATGTACGAGAAGGGCCGGGCGGTCGACATCAGAGCGGCGGTCGCGCGCTAGGCGTGCCGGACCTTTCTTTCCGATTCCAGGGCCCATGTGCCCGATCCCCTATATTCGCCATGGCCGCGCCGGCATCGTGGCGTCTGAGG
>JACDEQ010000458.1 GCA_013816225.1 Armatimonadota bacterium
TATCTTCATCTCTCTATTCTGTATAGACTGCTGCGCTCGATGATTTGAACTACACATTGCGGCGTCATGTACCGTACCGATTGCCCGTTCGCGACGCGCTTCCGAATGTCGGTCGAGCTGATTTCCAGGAGCGGAGTGGGGAAGGCCCTGATTCGTTTGCGCCAGTGTTCCGAAAGCTCACCGATCGCGGCTGCGAAATCTTGGCCGGGCCGAAACCCCACCCCGATTCGGCACATCTGCAGCAAGCGCTCGGGGTCCTTCCATTTAGGGATGCCGGACAGCGCATCGGTTCCAACGATCAACCACACTTCGGTTCCCGGCTCAGCGTACGCCTGCACCGTGTCGATCGTATAGCTTGGACCCGAGCGCCTGAGATCTACGTTTCCGACGCGCATGTTGTGGCAACGGTCCAACGCGCATTTCACCATTTCGCAGCGCGTGCCCCCTTCGGTGGGAGGGGTTTCCAGCTTGAACGGGGATTGGGCGGCGACCTCAAGCACGACGTCGTCGAGCTTGAGCGCTTCCTTCGCTTCAACCGCCAGCCTCAGGTGGCCGAAGTGAATCGGGTCGAACGTTCCGCCTAAAATACCGAGTCTCATCCTTCGTCTTCGAATGTAAAGGCAAGGTTGCCGATTCGTACCGTATCGCCCCCTTCTATGCCCGCATCTCGGAGGCCCTCGATCACTCCGGCGCCGACCAACTTTCGGTGGAGGTACCGCAGTGCCTCGGGGTTTCGAAGGTCGGACATGGCTACCATGCGGACCACACTCCGGCCAGTCACGACATAGGCCGCCTCGTCGCGCTCGATCGCCCAATCTTGCACCTTGTCCTCTTCAGGTTTTGGCTCCAGAATTTGCACTGTCGGTTCCGGCGGGTGCTCATCGAGCAGCGCCGCCAGTCTGTAAAGCAGCTTTTCTAAGCCAGCCGTGGTCGCGGCGCTGACGGGGAAGACCTCCAAGCCTATCCTTGCAAGCGCCGTCTCGAGATCTTGCCTTTGTGTCGGATCGGGCATCAAGTCGATTTTGGACATGGCGATCAGCGCGGGTTTTGCCGCGAGGTCTGACGAGAACTTCCCCAGCTCGGACTTGATCAGCTTGAAGTTCTCCAACGGATCGCTCTCGTCCACAGGGCGGCATTCGACGATGTGGAGGATCACGCGCGTCCGGTCCGCGTGCTTGAGGAACCGGTGGCCAAGGCCCTTACCTTTGCTTGCGCCCTCGATAAGCCCAGGCAGGTCTGCGATCACAAAGCTTTTGTCGCCGGCCCTGGCGATGCCGAGACTCGGGGTGAGCGTCGTGAACGGGTAGTTGCCAACCTTCGGCTTGGCCGCGCTTACCGATCGAATCAGCGTTGACTTCCCGGCATTCGGAAGGCCCACGAGACCGACGTCCGCCATCAGTTTCAACTCGAGAAGCAGTTTCCGCGCATCCACAGGCTCGCCTTTCTCAGCGAAAGTGGGTGCCTGGCGTACGCTGCTTACAAAGTGTAGATTTCCTCGCCCGCCGCGTCCACCGTTGGCAGCGGTAAAGCGCGCTTTGTCGTAGGCGAGGTCTGCCAACTGCTCGCCGGTTCGGGCATCCTTGATAACTGTGCCAATTGGCACTCGCAGATTCAACGACTTGCCGCTCTTACCGTACTTCCGGTCACCCTGGCCCGGAGTGCCGTCGTCCGCGGCGTATTTCCGCGTGAAGCGGTAGTCGAGAAGCGTGGTCAGGTTCGAATCGGCTACGAGCACGACGTCGCCGCCGCTGCCGCCATCCCCCCCATCCGGACCCCCGCGTGGGACATGCTTTTCCTGGCGGAATGAGGCTGCGCCGTCACCTCCCTTTCCTGATCGCACATCGATAACCGCTTCGTCGAGGAACACGTCCGCGAAGGATACCGGTTTCACCCGACGGGGTACGCTTATTGACCTTATATGGAGCCGGCCTGGGTTATTTTTGGTTTCGCGGCGTTACTGGCAGTCGGCTGGGCGTTTATCAACGGGTGTCACAGGCGGAATCCGGCGAACAAGCAGAAGCTCGCCGAGTCGGTGTCGAAGTTTCCTCGGTTCACGACGCGTAAGCTCCTGCGCCTATTGGCTCCAACTAGCTTCAAGGATCGCTGGAATCACGTCGTTGTCATCGCCGGCTGCGTCTGCA
>JACDEQ010000459.1 GCA_013816225.1 Armatimonadota bacterium
AGATGCCGCAAGGAACGGTGATCGGACACGTGCACCTCAAGGTACGAGATATCGAAGAAGCAGAGGCGTTCTACTCCGGGCTTCTCGGGTTCAAGGTGATGGCTCATTTGGGTGGCCGAGCGTCATTTGTTTCCGCGGGCGGATATCACCACCACATCGGTGTGAACACTTGGTCCAGCGCAGGCGCTCCACCACCGCCGGAGAACTCGACGGGTCTGCAGCACTTTGAGATACGCTCGCCGGAGCCGGATTCTATGGCGCGGCGACTGAGGGACGCCGGAGCGATCGTGGAAGAAACGCTGGGGGGATATCTGGCCCACGACCCGTCTCAGAACTCTATCTTGATTTCGGCGGTTTGACGCGCATGGCCTTGATCCGGTCTCCCTTTGCGATTCGGTTGACCACTTCCATACCCTTTGTCACCTTGCCGAATACAGCATAGCTATGATAGAGCCGCAGCGTGTCGTTCTTCAGAATAAAAATCTGCGAATCTCCCGGTACTTGCAACCCGGTGCTGGCAATGCCCACGACGCCGCGTGTGAAGTCCACCTCGCACATCTCGAAAACGGGGATGTCTTTGCCGCTGCCCCCGCCGAGCACTTCTTCGGTCGTCAGGGGCTTCGTCTTGCTCGCGGGCGCACCCCATTGCGTGACCCACGGTTCGACGCGGTGGATGCGCTGGCGATCGTAGAAGCCCTTCTTCACGAGGGCAAGAACATGGGCTACGGTCTTCGGGGAGCACTTGGGATCGGTCGTGATCTCGAATCTCCCACGACCAGCCATGACGACTTCGACGACGGGACCTGTGGGCTCGTAAACCGGAACCTGGGGAGTGAATACGGCGGCTGCGATCAGAAGCGTCAGCATGCTACATTATTCCACTCCGCGCCAAAAAACCTCCACCTCCCCTTGACAAGGCTTGAAATTCAATGTAGAATAATGTCTACTATACCTGTTTAGGGAGGATATCATGGCAACGGCGACGAAGAATGGTGAGCTGATGGTTGAAGACAAAGGCTGTACGGACAAGGAACGCGCGCTGACGATGGCGTTCGGCCAGGTCGAAAAGGCTTTCGGCAAAGGCGCGATCATGCGGCTCGGGGAAACGGCGGCCCAAGCTGTGGACGCCATTCCCACCGGTTCGATCAGCCTCGATCTGGCGCTGGGCGTAGGCGGAATTCCGCGTGCCAGGATGACTGAGATTTACGGGACGGAGAGCTCGGGCAAAACGACGATCGCGCTACACGTCGTCGCCGAGGCCCAGAAGCGCGGAGGGCTAGCGCTCTATGTGGACGCGGAGCACGCTCTCGATGTCGAATATGCGCGCGCGCTCGGTGTCGACGTAGACAAGCTTTATATCTCACAGCCGGCGACCGGCGAGGAAGCCCTGGAGATCATGGACGCCGTCATCCGCTCAGGTGCAGTTGATGTCGTGGTCTTGGATTCGGTGGCCGCCTTGGTTCCCAAAGCCGAGATCGAAGGCGAGATGGGTGACACGTTCGTGGGTATTCAAGCTCGCATGATGTCGCAGGCTTTGCGCAAGCTGGGTGGCCATGTCAGCAAAACCAAAACGGCGGTGATTTTCGTAAACCAGCTTCGGGAGAAGATCGGTGTGCTTTATGGCAATCCCGAAGTGACTCCGGGCGGGCGGTCACTGAAGTTCTGGGCGTCCGTGCGGCTCGAAGTTCGACGCGCAGAGACGATCAAGGACGGCACCGAGCCGATCGGCGCGCGCACGAAGGTGAAGGTTGTGAAAAACAAAGTCGCGCCGCCGTTCAAGACGACCGAGTTCGACCTTCTCTTTGGCCAAGGAATCAGCAAGGCTGGTGACCTGTTGGACGTGGCAGCCAAGATTGGGATCATCGGCAAGAGCGGCACGTACTACAACTACGGCGAACTGCGGCTTGGGCAAGGGCGCGACAATTCCAGGAAGTTCCTCAACGACAACCCGCAGCTACTCGACGAGATCGACAAGAAAATTCGCCACGAAATGGCGGCGAAGAAAGGCACGGTTTTCGCTCCGCCCGAAGCTTCCGAACTGGTGGGCGACGAAGACGAAGGGTAGTTCGGATTACGACCTAGCTCTGTCGTCCGCGGTAAAGTTCCTCCGCGGCCGAGATGGCTTTGAGTCGCAGGT
>JACDEQ010000460.1 GCA_013816225.1 Armatimonadota bacterium
TCCGGACGGGCCGATAAATCTCACAGCGCGCGAGCGCGAGGCTTTGCAGTGGGCGGCTGAGGGGAAAGGCGATTGGGAAATCGGCGAGGTTATGAATATTTCCGAGCATGGCGCCGATAAGCCCATGCGGTCGATCCGCGTGAAACTCGGAGCGATCAACCGCACTCAGGCGGTCGCCGAAGCGATCCGCCGGGGGTTGATCGCGTAAAACTACGCGAGCAAGTACTACCTACCCCCCCTATTGCGGCATTCTCAGGTGACTGCGCGGGAGGATGCTTCGAGCAAGTGGCACGTGGCATCTTCCAGAATATAACCTGGAGAATGTCAGTGATTCACATTGTAACCCCCGAAAACGACTATCTTTATCGTGACGAGATGGAGCAAGCCTATCGCTTGCGGCATCAGGTGTTTGTCGAAGAAATGGGCTGGACCGAGCTCGCCAAGCCCGACGGACGCGAGATCGATCCATTCGACAACGAGCATGCCGTGCATATGCTCTACATCGAGCATGGCGAGGTGTTTGGCTACCAGCGTCTATTACCTTCCACTCGGCCGCACCTGCTCTCGGAGGTCATGCCGGAGCTTTGCGAGGTCGAACGGCCCGTTGGCGCCCACATCTGGGAGTGGACGCGTTTCTGCGTCGCGCGAAGCCGCCGCGAACGCGGCCGCGCCGTTTGTCCTATCACCAATCTGCTGCTGAGCGCCGCGGTGGAATGGGGTTTGGAGTGCGGAATCTCGAAGCTAATCATCGAGACTAACCCGACTTGGGTGCTACGAATGATTCAGCTTCATTTTTCTCCGACGCCCTTGGGCTTATGCCGCACAATCGACGGACAGGAAATCATCGCGGTTGTAGCCTTGTTTGACTCGCGTACACTTTCGCGCCTGCGCGAAATGCGCGGCACCCGGAAAACGGTCCGCAACGTATCCTTCGAAACACCCGCCTTGCTTGCTGCCTGAGGCAGGCGGTATAGCTTCCACTTCCAGCCTGCGGCTCTCCGCCGTCGGCTTCCTTAGCCGTAGGGGAAGAATTTCCTAACCGCTGAGCGGATAACTTCCTATAGAGGCTGTTTTGTGAATATGGGAATACAAGAGCCGATGATCTTCTCTCGCAGCAGGGGCTTTGTCGATGCCGGCGAATTTCAGCGGCTCGCCGAAAGCTGTGTCTTTATCCCAGGCGTGGGGGCCATCGGCCAGTCGCTTCTTCAGAATCTTGTAAGGTGCGGCGTCGGCCGGTTCATCATTGCCGACTTTGATACCTTTTCTTCCGAAAACCTCGCGTCTCAAGTTCTCTGTACCACGGCTTCTCTGGGCCGAAGCAAGGTAAGCGTCGCCCGCGACTTCATCTTAGCTGTGAACAGCTCCGCCCAAGTGCAAACATACGCAGCGGAATGGAGCGAAGCTGCAACCCTGGAGAACATCCTCAAGCAGTGCGACGTTGTGCTTCCGGGAATCGACGCGCTTGGTCCCGGGATGCTGTTGTACCGCGCCTCCCGGGAAGCTAAGGTGCCCATCGTAGATTTTTATTTTGCGCCGTCTCCTAATGTTTTCGTCACGCGGCCAGGCGACCCAACTCCCGAGGAGCGCCTGAATTATCCCTCGCTCGGATTGGGCTGGGAACAGATTGACAAACCGGAAATCGCGCAAGACTGCCTTTTACGGCTCAGCGCGTACGTCTTAGGCGTTCTTCCAAGCATGAAGTTTGAACGGATGGCACTCTACAGATTCTTGAATCTGGAGCTAGTACCGGCTTGGGCTCCCCTAATCTCTGCCGCTGCTGCTTTGATGTCTGAACAAGCAATCTCGATTATCCTCAAACGACCAAATGTAACGGATTATCGCGGCTTTTTTTTGGATCTGACGGACTTCACTAGTAAACGTGCGCCGGCTGAGTTTTCCGCGCGCGAGCAAGCGCTTTACGAACGTCTGAAGAATTTTGCCGCGCAGCCGGCTGAGGCCGTGGGTGAGAGTTGGTTTACCGTCGGAGAACTATGAGCGAGCGGCGTGGCAGATAGGGCTGGCAGGGACCGCGGCGAGGGCGTGGCGGTTGGAGCGGCATTCGAAAAAATACCCAACCCGATCAATCGGCACGCCGCAATGGTGCGCGCCGATGGGACGGTCTCGATC
>JACDEQ010000461.1 GCA_013816225.1 Armatimonadota bacterium
CAGGGCAGCTGAACCGTCCATGGCGCCCGTATCGCTATAAATCATGGGCTCGGCGTTGGAATCGATGAGCCTGCCGTCGATCACCTTTCCCAGCACCACCGCATGATCGCCTGCCGGATGTTCGCCAACTACCTGACATTCGAACCAGGCCAGGGACTGGTGCAACAAGGGGACCCCAGTGCGGCCCGGCGTCCATTCCGTCGAAGCCAATTTGCCGGCGCTCGCCCGCCCGCCAAAAACAGCGGCAAGCTCCAACTGGCCCTTCTTCAGCGCGTTAACGCTGAACGCTCCGCCCTGCTTCAATAGTCCGTAGGACGAATGGCGCGGATTGATGCTCAAGGCCAGGAGTAAGGGGTCGTAAGATACCTGCATCACCCAGGCGGCGGTAAACGCGTTGCGCACTTCCCCATGAGCGACGCCGATCACATAAATGCCTGTCGTAAGGCTCTTAAACAATGTTGCAATGGAACCGCTCATCCGTAGCTCCCTATTTCCGGCGCTTCTGTCCTTTTTGCTGGTGCAAATTCGCGCCAATCGCACCGGCTCCGCACGCGGGCCGCCTCACGAGAGTAGGTGCCCCATCCGAAAGCCCTCATGCCGAGCGGAAGGTACCCCGAGGTTCCATTGCGAGGGAAGCGGTTCGCGTAGCGAACGCAATGGAAGCGGGCGACTGGAGAGAGATGCGAAGCGATCGTCTCGAAGCACGAGGCGAGGGTCGGGGCGCTTTTCCTTCGGCGGTGAAACTTCACCATGGCAGTCCACACAAACTTAGAGAGGCAAAGGGTCAACTCGCAGACCGGTGGTCGAATCGTAGCTGCCTACTTCGTTCGTCTTTTGCCGCCCGGCTCGGTCGCTTATCAGGACACAGACTCGGTGAACGCCGGGTTCGATTAGCTCAACGCCAGGTTCCAGTGTGCGAAGATCGAGCGAGCCGCCGCGCCGGGTGACGCTGCCGTCATCTATGAGCCATACCACATCATCGCCTGTGATCGGCCCCTCCTCTCGCGAGAAACCCTGGGCAAACAGTACCGGTCCGATTGTTCCGCCCAAGAGAAGATCGGGAGGCTTGATTGGAACTTCGAAATAGCGGGTCTGTACGTAAGAAGTTCGGTAACCGTTCGTCGCCAGTACCTGCACGACACACCGCTTGCCGCCCGGCATTTCTCGGAGATCGAGATAATAGTAGTTTCCTTTGAGATTGACGCCTGGCCGGAGCCAATCCTTCCCATTATGCGAGTAACGCACGAAAAATGTTATGGGATAGCCAGAGTCGTGCGGGCACCACTGAAGATGCAGCACGCTGGAGCCGTTGTTCCAGCGGAATATTTCCTGATCGATACCCGGGCCCTTCGCGCGCACATAGATCGCCACGTGCGTATCGCCACTTTCCTCATCCTCATAGAGGATCAGATTTTCGAACTTGATCCGAACATCGGCGGCCGTCTGGGAGGCAACAACGGCTATTCCGGCGTTCACCAGATAACCTGTGTTCCCGTTGTCAGTCGTGGCCGGTCCTATGATGACGGAGCCGAGGGTGGCGGGCACGCGGGGATCAAAGGTAATGCTTACGCTGCCGAGCGCATTCTCGTTCGATCCAGCGGTTGGCCAATCCTGATCGTCGTCGGCGTACGCTTCAACGGTGACCGTTCCAAACGTGTCGAGTTCGAAATCGATCGAGCTGATATTGCCCGGGTCGTTATTTAGCGGGTAAGTATTGGTTTCGTTGACTTTGTTGCCGCCATTATTCCACTTGAATTGTCCGATCGTGGTCCCACCACTGTCACGGACCGTCGCGTACATGGCCATGTGGGTGTCGCCGGCTTCCTCATCTTCAAAGAGAGTCAGCGAACGGAAATCGACTCGTGTACGTGGCATTCAACCCTCCGATGCTGCGACAAGAGTGGCTGCAAACGGCAGGGAACGGCGGCCAGCCCTCAACGACCACAACTATATCTGAGAACTGATTCACCGCACCCCCTGATCAGGGGGTGCGGTTTCAATACTGAACGCCGCTGTAGCCATCAAGGCCCAGCTGCGAAACATAGCGCTGGCTCTCGATATCCGGTCGTACGACGTTGCGTGCTCGCTTCGGGTCAATGCAACTGCCATGGACGGCCGCACTA
>JACDEQ010000462.1 GCA_013816225.1 Armatimonadota bacterium
ATCTTAGACAAGGAGGAGAACATGGCAACTCCAGTTACCGTAACGAAGCTCCAAGTGAAGTCCCACAGCTCGCCCGACGAGGTTCGCACCCCGAACAAGACTCGGGTCGAGGTCGTTCAGCTCGAGGGATTCACGATTGGGAGATTCAACTTCGAGCCCGGGTGGCGCTGGTCGGAATGCGTCAAGCCGGTCGTCAAGACCGACCAATGTCAGGTCTCCCATGTCGGGTACGCAGTCTCCGGGCGAATTACGGTCCGGATGAAGGACGGCACCGAAAAAACGAGTGTCGCGGGCGAGTCGTACACGATCCCACCCGGACACGATGCCTGGGTGGAGGGCAACCAGCCCTTCGTTGGAATCGAAGTGATGAGCGCCGACGTGTATGCGAAACCAGCGCAGCCATAAGCGGCTGAACTGAGTCGTTACATCTGTCGAGGTCGATATTGAGCGAGATTCCAGTCACGACCAGAAACCGCATTGAGGGGCAAGGCTTCCTTGGTTTTGATGACCGAACGCTGACTCAGATCAACTACTGGCTGCGCCTGTCGCCAGCGATCTGCATGGTGTGGGCCGCAGTTGGGACCGCTCTGAGCTCTGCGTTCATCTTATGGGCCTTGGTCCCCTTTGCATTGCTTGGGGCGATGCTACCCGGTCATCCATTCGATGTGTTGTATACGTACGGGTTCCGGTACTTGGTCCACGGCCCACGATTGCCTCGCTATCCCCTTCCCCGCCGATTCGCCTGCTTGATGGCGACAATAATGTTGGCTGTATCGGCATGGGGGTTTCAGACGGGAAATCTCGTTCTCGGTCACATCGTCGGTTGGTTTCTCGTTGCGGCAGCATTGGTCAACGTCAGTACGGGTTTTTGCATCCCATCATTCATTTACGGACTGATCTTCGGCAAGCCATCTGCCTGCGAGACGAGAGAGCCATCTCGGTGATCGCGCTTCGCGAGCATGGTCGCAGAGCACGGCCTAACCACGCGTTGGACTAAACCGCTGGCGCGGTAGAGAAGTAGTGAGAGATTTAGGTAGGGTGCGAAGGTTCCTTTCTGAAGGACAATGGTGTTACCGCTAACCCCAATGTTTTTTCAAGAAAGGAGCCTTCTATGACACCCCTACGGCAACGCTATCGCCAAGACCTGCAGTTGCGCAACTACTCCGTCAAGACTCAGCAAGTCTACGAGGAGTGCGTCTCGCTGTTTGCCCGCCATTTCGGCAAGTCGCCCGAACGGCTCGGCCCCGAGGACATCCGCACCTACCAGCTCTACCTGGCCCAGGAGAAGCAATCCTCCTGGAGCCGCTTCAATCAAACTGTTTGCGCCTTGCGCTTCCTCTACCGCCATACCCTCCACAAGGACTGGATCATCCGTCACATCCCCTTCCCCCGAAAGGAAAGCCGGCTACCGCAGGTCCTGAGTCTGGAGGAGGTGTCCCGCTTTCTCGAGGCGATTCCCCAGCGCAAGTATCGCGTGTTGCTGACCACCATCTACGCCACCGGCTTGCGTGCTTCCGAGGCCCTCCACCTCGAAGTGGCCGACATCGATTCCCAGCGCATGAGTATTCGCGTCCGCCAGGGCAAGGGGCACAAGGACCGCGACGTCCTGCTCTCGCCCAAGCTCCTCGTCCTGCTGCGCGAGTACTGGAAAGCCGTGCGTCCCACCCGCTGGCTGTTTCCCAGTTCAGCCCCCGACCGGCCGGTCAGTCTCGACAGCTTGCAAGAGGCCGTCCGCCGCGCCCGGCGCGCCAGCGGCCTCGCCAAACGCGTCACCGCGCATACGCTCAGGCATTCGTTTGCCACCCACTTGCTCGAGTCCGGCACCAACCTCCGTGTCATTCAAGTCCTGCTCGGCCACAACAGCCTGCGCACCACGGCGCGCTCTACCCACGTCACCACCGCGGCACTGGCCTCGACTGTCAGTCCACTGGAGTCTCTGCCGCCCGCTCCACGCTCCTGACCGGGCGGTGCCTATGTCCAAACCCGTTTTGGAAGTCGCTGAAGTCGTGCGCCGCTTCGGCGGCGCTTTCTTCGATGCCTATGGACCCACTCTGTCGATGGTCCAAAAGGCCGTGCTGCGCGCGCTGGTGCTGTGTCGCAC
>JACDEQ010000463.1 GCA_013816225.1 Armatimonadota bacterium
ATGGTTCCCAGTGCTCGCCCTTGGACAATTGCTGAGCGGCAGTCTTGTTGACTGGGGCGCTTGCTAGCAATTTGTCGAAGGTGTCGTTCATGCGAACGGCCTCGCCACCACAGGCTCACCGTTGACGAAGCCTTCCACGAACCCGTCACCGGCCCGAGCGGCATCCGTCAGTTCACGATAGATCTGCTTCCAAGCGTCCTTGGCGTGGGCGAGATAGTCGTCGGGCAACGCCTCGAACGCCTTGGCATAAAGGACGCCGAGGTGCTTCGCCTCCGCTGGGGTTTGGCATTCGGACGCCATCGCCTCGAGGAAAGCCGTGCGCCATAGCTCCGAGATCTGCTCGCGCCATGCGGGCTTGATGGTGCCGATAAGTGGGGCATTGCTCAGCGGCCACTTGAGCAGCGCCTCGCAGTTGTCGGCGGTGTCCAGGGTCAGCTTGAGCTTGTCCCAGTCCCCGTCTTTCTTGGACTGGGCCGAGGACTTCGTTGGGCCAGAGGCTCCCTCGCGAAAGTCGTCGGCCTCTTCCTCGCTGTAGACCATGCCGTGCAGACCGATGAGTTTGAGGGCCACTCGATCCTTACCGCGCTTCTCAGCCATGCTGTAGACATAGGCGTTCTTATTATTCTTCGGGTTAGCTTCCCCGAAGGACCACTCGATCCGGTCGTTGAGCTTGCCGGTCACGATAATGACCACGTTGTTGGGATCGGCACTCACAATCTCGGGCATATCGAAGGTCACGCCAGCCTTGGCGCACATGCGCTCAATGCAGGGGTGCTTGATCGCGCGAGCCTTGCCGCCGGGTACGAGCCAAGTGTTCGGCTCCAGTTCCTCACCGTAGCGGGTGAGGATTTCAGCGATGTGCTTGTCAGCGGGGGTCATGCTGCCCTCCTGTGGCGCTTCTCTGCCTTGTCCATGCACTTCTTGAGTTCTGGCGCGAGCTTCGCCCAGACGACCTCGAGCGGATGCGGAGGAGTGCCTTGCGGCCTGCCGTGGGGGCGCATCGCCACGCCTTGAGACTTGAGAATGCGGCGAATAGAGGGGGGCCTCACGCTGAACTTCTCAGCTAGTTGCTTGTGCGACCAAGCTCCGGTTTCATAGAGCGAGCGAATTGCGCGCTGGTCGGCTTCGGTAAGGGGGTTCATGTCTGTTCTTCTCCGGGTTGAACTCGATACGACCAGCACCCATCGACTAGATACTGCCGCTCAACACGCATGGCCCCGTACTTGGGCTTGCGCAGATCGCGGAGGCGGGCAGAGACGGAAGCAACACTCCCGCCTGCGTAGTCGCTGACCTGGTCGAGCGTGCGCCAACGACCGTCCCTCATCAGATCCCGCACGCGGGCGAGTTGTCCGTTGAGGCGGTGAAAGTCACGGTCGGGCTTGTATGTCTCACCGTCGAAGGCACGAGCCCGCTCGGCGTAGTCGATGAGATCGAACTTTTCAGACATCTCCAAGTCCTCCAGATAGGTGACTCCAGCTTTTTCGTTTTTTGATTTGACAAACGGTGGTGGGGGTCACCCGGTATTCTTTTGCGATGACGGTGCCCATCCGAACGTCTGCCCGTATTGCGAGAACTTGATCGACCGTCAGTTTGGCTCGTGGGTTTTTCTCACCGATTGTTCGAGTCTGTCGCCCCTTAGCCATCATGTCCCGCATGTTGTCTTGATGCGTGCCGAGGAACAGGTGGGCAGGATTCACACAAGCGCGATTATCGCATTTGTGGAGCACGTGAAGACAATCTGGAATGTCACCAAAAGTTACTTTCCAAGCTATCCGATGTGCTGGAGTCGAGCCCATTTTCCCATAGCCGGTCTTTGAAAGGCTCCGGGTCCACTCCCAACAGTCGTCAGGGCCACCGCTAGGTGGGGCCATGCGCGCGAACCGTAGAGCCAGGGGCTTGGGCTTCGAGCCGCCCCTCGTCTTGGGTGAGTTCTCACTCATGGAGCGCTCCATGAAGCGTGATGCCGAGAGCGGCGATTGAAGCGATGGCGTAGACGCCAGCAAAGCAAGCGAGGAAGATCATTGGTCCCTCCTAGGAAGGTTCGGCACGTCGCCAAACGGGCTCCTGTAATGATCAGGCTTCCACCAAGCTGCTACCT
>JACDEQ010000464.1 GCA_013816225.1 Armatimonadota bacterium
GGATTGGCGTTCGTCCCCGAAACCCCCTCTTTGTACGAGCTCTTGACTGTCCGCGAGCACCTGAAGTTCGTTGCGATGTGCTTCGACAGACTCGAGGACTTCGAATCACGGGCTACCGCACTCCTCGAAAAGTACGACCTACTTTCGAAGGCGGATGATTTCGTGGCTACCCTGAGCAAAGGGATGAAGCAGAAGTTGGCGGCGGCATGTGCCTTGATCCATGACGCGAACGTGCTCCTTCTCGACGAGCCGCTTATCGGAATCGATCCTCGGGGCGCCCACGAATTCAAGGCGGAGCTTCTACACCAGCGCGACGTCGGACGCGCGATCCTCATCAGCACCCACCTTCTGGACACAGCCGAGAAGCTTTGCGATAAGGTTATCATTCTCGGCAAGGGCCGCCACGTCGCCGAAGGCACGATGGAGGAGCTCAGGCGGGCTTCCAACATGCAGGGCGCAACGCTCGAAGCGGTATTCCTTCGCCTCACGGACGAGCCCGAGGCTGTCGAATTCGACCTGTCCGGGAGAAGTTGACTTTGCGACCACTGCTGTTCCTAACGGGACGGACGATCTTGAATGGCCTGAAACGCGCGATCCAGTCGCCGGTGCGTATCCTCGGGGTGCTCTTTATTATTGGCTGGTGGTTCTTCGTCCTCAGCAACAGCTTCGAATCGCGCCGAATGCCGCCGCAGCCGGTTTCGCCTTCGTTGGGCGCCGATCACGTTGGCATCGTCTACGCCATTGTTTGTGCGGGCTTCTTACTCGTCTTTTTACATCGGGCAGTAACCATGTTCGTACTCCCCGGACGGTACAGCCCGGCCGATGTCGACGTGCTCTTCGCATCGCCGGTCAAACCCGGAACGGTCCTTTTGCACCGATTCTTGATAGACTTCGGAATTGGACTTCTACTTCCACTTTTCCCGCTACTCATATCCGGGAGGAGGGGTATCCAAGGAGTCCGCTACCTATTTCGCGATCTGCCCGACCCGGAGTCGGCTGCCCTGCTCGGTCAGACCCTGCTGGCAAGCTACCTCCTGCTGGCCTTCTTTTGCGCGACGGCCAGTGTCGCCTTGTCGCTTTTCATCAATCGCGATTCGGATGCCTCCCGCACCGCGAGGAGGGTCGCCGGCGTAATCGTGGCGTCACTCGTCGCCGCGTTGCTCGTCTTGGTCTACCGTGCGGTGAACAGTTCTGTCCCGGCATCAGCCCTTGCGGAAATACCCCAGGGCCCCGCGTTCAAGATTCTCTTCTTGCCGGTCGCTCTTGCTGGGGACCTTGGGCTTTCCCCGGTTATCGGAAGCGTTTCGAGTGGGCTGCTGGCGGCAGCCGTCCTTCTCTTCGGATCTGCCGGCCTGCTCTGGCTTGGATTCGAACAGGCGCGCCACCTCTATGACATGGCGTCTCGGAACGCAGCCGCGATGCAGTCGGCCAAGCGAAGAGCACGGCAAGGCGACCACTCGGTTGCGCTGGTCGACGCCGCTCGGGAAAGGAAACTCAAGCCACGTCGCTTTGGCTGGCTATCGAATATGAACGCGAAGGGGGCATGGGCTGTCGTTTGGCGCGAAGCCGTAATCGGCCTTAGGACGAATACGATGTTCGCGTTCCTGTTCGGCGCGGTCCTTGCAACCACTACTCTAATCTTCTCGTTCTCGAAAACCCGGCTCGATCAGGCAATCGTTGCGGTTCAGTTCTTGCTACTCTTGTCGCTCTGCTTGACCGTTGCTCAATCCGGATTTATCGACACGCTTCGGCGTGTCGACACGCAGAAACCGCTTCCCTTGTCGAAGTTCTCGATCTGCCTCGCGGAAGTGGCGGGCAAAGCCATGCTTCCGACTGTTCTGGCATTTGGGACGGCTATCTTGACGTTCGTGCTCTCACCGTTTTCTTGGGAATACGCTCTTGCGATGGCGATCGGCTTTCCTGCGGCTGGCATGGTTGTCGTTTCCGTATTGTTGATCGTCATGCTCGTCTTCCCCGACGTGGAGGATCCTGCCCAGGCGGGCTTGCGCGGAATAATGCAGCTCCTGGGTTCGGCGATTGCGCTCTTGCCGGCCGTTGCGGTCTCGCTCGGGCTCATGACGGTGGTGC
>JACDEQ010000132.1 GCA_013816225.1 Armatimonadota bacterium
GGCGGACGAGGGTGCGGAGCCCGGTCGAGAACGACACGCCAATCTTAGGGCTCACCTGAACCTGGTTGACGCCTTCGAGGTGGTATTCCACCGGATCCTCGATCGTGTTGATGTTCAGCATCGGGCTATTGATCAGGTTGAGGGCTGCGTAAAGCGTGGTCGACTTTCCTGAGCCGGTCGGTCCTGTAACCAATACAATCCCGTGCTGACGGCGCACGAGCTTCTCGAATGCGATCCTTTGGTCTGTGAAGAGACCCAGCTTGTCCAAGGATGCCAGCGAATTCGACTTTTCCAATACGCGCATAACGATCTTCTCGCCGAAGATCGCCGGCATGGCGCTAACGCGAAAGTCGTACTCGCGGTCGTATTCGTCGCGTGTCGTGAACCTACCGTCCTGGGGCCTGCGTCTCTCCGCGATGTTCATCCTACAGATGATCTTTATGCGAGACACGACCGCCGCAAGATGGGCGAGCGGAAACTTCATCTGGTCGAAGAGCAGGCCATCGAGCCTATAGCGGACCCTTACGCTGTCCTCTTGCGGCTCGATGTGAATATCGCTCGCGGAGCTCGAAATCGCACCTTGGATGATGCTGCTAACGACTCGGACGATCGGCGCATCTTCCGCGAGGCCGACAAGGTCATCTACCGAGAGCTCTGCACTGATCGACTGCAGCTCCGGAATGTCCCGCAGGGCGGAGGCGGCTTTGTGCCGCACGTCGTATGTCCGGTTGATGGCCTCGATGAGGTCCGCCGAGAAGGCGAGGAATGGCTTGACAGGTTTTCCTAAGCTGGCCTTAAGATCGTCGACGGTCGCGAGGTTCAGAGGGTCGGCCATCGCTACGCAGACAAAGTTGTCTTCTATTGCGAACGGCAAAATCATCTTTCGCCGAGCAATGCGTTCGGTGACAGCGCGGGCCACTGAAAAGTCGATATCGTGGCCGGTGAGCTCTACGAAGGGGAAGCCCATACGCGCTTCAAGATATTCCCCTAATATCCTGGGCTGAACGTAGCCCAATTCGACCAAGGTCTCTCCAAGGAATTGGCCGGTCTGCTCTTGCCGCTCCAGGGCCTGGTTGAGCTGGACTTCCTCGATGAGGCCATCCGCGAGCAACGCGGCGCCGAGTGGACCACCGTTGGTCGGAATCTTTGTCAAAACCTCACCGTACATGCGTTCTGTCTAGCGTCGTGCGCCCTGCCCTCCACAATGTCAAAATATCGGCCGTAGATCCGCTCTGTTGCCGGCGGCCGTTTAGCTACTGTCAACATTGTAAAGTAATTCTAACAGCATTCGGCTCATCCGATTGGGTGATTCCGCAGAAGATTTATCGGTGGTTGGCTGTCCAGACCTCATAAAACCCCACACGCTACATTCTAACTGTTCTGGGGCAGTAAGTGGGTTGCAGGCCCGATTGCGGTCACCGCAGTGGTCCCCCCCTGGCCCTTGGCCGCTCAAGCGCTGCAACCCGTTTTAAAGCAGTATCACCGCGCATGCAGTGAACAAACCTCACCCCACCGGGTGATTATCCGGAGCACCCCGCTGTTCTTTGAGGCGCCAATGCAAGGCCAATCCGACTCGGTCGCGCAGGCAAAGCTTCCGCAACACGTTGCCGAGGTGGGTCTTAACCGTGTTCTTGCTAACACATAAGGCCCGCGCTATCTCGTTGTTGGTCATGCCCGCCGCGACAAGCCTCGCAACGTCGACTTCGCGAGCGCTCAGCTTCTGGACGAAGTCTTGTTCGCGACGATTTGCCGGGAAAAGCTCGCATATCGTATGGGTGATGATGTCGGAAGCCAATTCCTTCGTTAAGAAGGCGTCAGCCCCGTTTTTCAGCGCGCCCGCCTTGGCGGCCTTGCCGTATCCGGTCATCGCGACAATCTTCGCTTGAGGGCACATCTTCTTGACGCGCTCGATTCCGGCTATGCCGTCGGCATCGGGCAGACGAAGGTCCAACACGATAACATCGGGAATCATTTCGTCGAGGAAGACGCCGGCTTCGCTAAGGGATCGCGCCCTACCGACGACCTCGACCCTTCCGTCCAGGGACAAAACCCGTTCGATTCCTTCGAGGACGATCTCGTGGTCATCCACCAGCAAGGCGGTAATCATTCTCATCTGCAATGCCCCATTGTAGTCATGCTCCCGCGCCGACGCGCCTGTGTCATTCGCTAGGACGATTTTGCCCCCATCCAAATCTCGGCAATTAACGCGGTACCCCGATATTCTCTATTTTCCAAATGCAGCATGCCGCCTTGCTCGTTCAGGATCGAGCGGAGCCGCTGCAGGCCGTAGCCCAGCGCGATGACCTCTCCCGCGCCCTTGCCATTGTCTTCGAGTTTGGCCGTAAGCTTCTCGCCGACCTGCTCCACCGTGAAAAATACGCGTGTGGCCATTCCGTGCTTTCGGGCATTGTTCAAACCTTCACGCAGCATCATTTCGAGCGACCGCCACTGGCCGACGGACAGGCTGATGTCGTCGCTCACCTTGATCTGCCACTCACCTTTCCACCTCTCCGTGATGATTCTCTCGATTCGTTCACGTCCAAGCAGCAACCTGGGCGTCACACGCTGAATAACCTGGCGCGCCTGGGCGGCAGCCTCGCGAGCGATCCTCTTGATGTCGAGAAGCTCCGCCTCGAGGGCCTTGTGAGATTCAACGTGCCGGGCCGCCTCTGCGCGCATGTCGAGAGCCGCAAGAGTCTGCAGATAGGTATCGTGAAGCTCGTCCGCAATCCTTTCGCGCTCTTCGCTCGCAGCCGCGCTGATCAGATCATCGGCCATCCTGATTCGCGCAAGCGCAGACGCGGCGCGCTCACACATGATCTCGACCAGCGTATCGTCCTTTTGGCTGAACTGCTGCGGCCGTTCACCGACCAATTCGCCGAAAATCTCGGACCCCAGCGTGATCTGCCACGTTCGCCGAGGCACACCGGTCTCGGTCGCCACTGTACCTACTTCGAACATGGTGCCTTCGTCGATGCTTACCTTCCCGTAGCTGAGTTCGATCAGCGTCGCCGTTTGCCAAAGAAATACCCGCGACGCGTCACGCTCCGTGACCGTGTTGCCCAACAAGTTGCCGGTCTGCTCCATCAAGGCCAGTGTCTTGGAAAGGTTCGTCAGGTACGCGCTAATAAATGCGATCACCGCGGCCAAAGCGAACCGGCTTACCGTCCCTGCGATAAATGCCTCTGTATCAACAGGCTGCGGCTGCGGCAGCCGCGTAATCAGGTACTGGGCAACGATTGCCGCCGCCGTGGTCGCGACGGGCAAATACCTGAAGCGGCTTAGCCCGGTGCCGACGACCGCGAAAAGAAACCAGAGGTTGAACGGACTGTGGAATCCGCCGGTCACAACAACCAGCAAAGAGGCCATCAAGATATCGAAGAGCGGCGATACGAGCTGGTAGTAATCCAGTTGAACACGCTCGCTACGAACCGCATACCAGGAGAGGGCTGCGTAGACGACGAAGAGCAACGCGGCCACTAGCGCCGCGGGTGTAGAGCCCGTCGGAACTCCATAACCAAGCGCGATTACAGCCAGATCGGCAATCGCAAGCAAGAGCCTGACGATCGCGACCTTTTCCGCAAGAATCCTCTCGTGGAACAGCTCAAACCTTCGCGCAGGCTCCCTCACGCTCACCGCGCTATTGTTCCCTAATTCGAGCACGCAAGTATGGGCCTGTTTGGGCAGCGTGGAATGCAACCCTCGTCGTGGATGCACATCACGTTGGGTCGGGAGGCGCGAGTGTGGCGGCTCGAACTCGTCGGGCGCTTAGGTAACCTGGAGCCGAGTGTTGGTGAACCGAGTTGTACCAGCCGCAGATGAAACGGTTTGTGCTCGCTCGAGCGTCAGGTACACGTACTTCGAGGTGGATTTCCCTAGACTTTACGGATTCGAAGAAGGTTCAGTATGGCGTTGTCGTATGGGCAACCCTTCTTGGTGGTGCTGCGCATGCGCGGGCCTTCTCAACGGCTCTCACGAAGTCAACACGCTCTGTCCCGGTTGGTGACACTATCATTCGCGGAGGAGGGAGGCAGGCGCTACAGCACCTTCTCCATGTACACAGCTTCCGCGAGAGGGTTGAACGTATAGGGGGCGCAGACTTCGAAGCCGAGCGATCGGTAGAGCGAGCGCGCCTCGGCCATCGTCGAAAGAGTGTCCAGGCGAATAAGGCCGTAACCCGCGTACTTAGCCGCGTCGATGATTTGATCGGCCAGGGCGCGGCCGATGCCTTGTCCTCTATACGCCCGGCGGACAAATAGACGCTTCATTTCGCATTCGCCTTCGCCCAGGGGCTTCATCGCGACGCAGCCAGCGGCCTCGGATTCCCACAAGGCCACGAGCATCGCGCCGGATGGCGGCGCATAAGCGCCCGGGAGGCCGGCAATTTCCTCGTCGAACCCTTGGAAGCATAGATCGAAATGCAAGCTATCGGCGTATTCGATTGCCATCCGCCTGAAGTCTAACAAGTGTGGCTCGGCGCTACCGTTCACCAAAGTCAATGGGCTTCCGATGAAGCCAAGTATAATCAGAAGGCTCCTTTAATGACTCAGCAGCAGTTTTCTAGCATCGAACAAGGGATCCAGGACATTCGAGACGGCAAGATGGTGATTGTCGTGGATGACCCGGACCGCGAGAACGAGGGCGACTTCGTCATGGCGGCCGAGATGGTGACTCCCGACGCCATGAACTTTATGATCAAATACGGCCGAGGGATTCCTTGTGTACCGATGACTCCAGAACGTCTGGACCAGCTTGGCATCCCCATGATGACCAAGGCCAACACGTCGCGCCTTGGAACGGCAATGGGCGAGACCGTCGACGCTGTGAAAGGAACAACCACGGGGGTGTCCGCCTTCGACCGTTCCGCAACGGTTGCGGTCTTCTGTGACCCGAAGGCCAAGCCGGAAGATCTCGCAAGGCCAGGCCATGTGATACCGCTGAGGGCGGAGCCAGGCGGCGTTCTGAAGCGAGCAGGTCACACGGAGGCTTCGGTCGACCTTTGTGTTCTAGCGTCCCTCCAACCAATCGGAGTTTTGTGTGAAATAGTCGACGAGGACGGTGCGATGGCGAGGCTCCCGCGACTAGAATTGGTTGCCGCGGAGCATGGCCTTTCCTTAGTCACGATCAGCGACCTGATTGCATACCGCCGCCGAACTGAGAAGCTCATCCGCCGGGAAGCCGGCCCGATCAAGTTTCCGACAAAGTTCGGCCAGTTTACGCTCTACGCATACGAGAGCGACGTCGATCCAGCGCCGTTCGTGGCGCTTGTAATGGGGGACGTCACCAATGGCGAACCGGTGCTCACCAGGATGCACTCGAGCTGCATCACCGGAGATGTTCTCCAATCGATGCGCTGCGACTGTGGCGACCAACTGGAACTGGCCCTGGAGAAGATCGGAAACGAGGGGCGTGGATGCCTCGTGTACATCGCACACGAAGGGCGCGGCATCGGTCTCATCAACAAGCTTAAGGCATACGAACTGCAAGACACCGGGCTAGACACGGTCGAAGCGAACGAAGCCCTTGGATTCAAGGCCGATCTGCGCGACTACGGACTGGGTGCGCAAGTTTTGCAAGACCTTGGCATCCAAAAGCTCCGCCTTATGACGAACAATCCGAAGAAGCTTGCCGGCGCTCACGGATATGGCTTAGAGATCGTCGAGAACGTTCCATTGGTCGCTCCGCCCCACGAGTACAATGAGAGGTATCTCGAGACGAAGCGCAGCAAGCTGGGACACCTATTGCCCGAAAAGAGCGAGAATGGCTCGCACGATTGAGGGCCTAATGAAAGCCGAGGGCCGAAAATTCGCGATTGTGGCCTCGCGATGGAATGAATTCGTCACCAAACAGTTGGTGGAGGGAGCGGAGCGCGCGTTTCGAATGCACGGCGCGGGCGACGTTCCCGTAGCATGGGTGTCGGGCACCTGGGAACTCCCCGTGGCAGCAGCCCAGTTTGCGAAACAGAGCTTCGACGGGATCGTCTGCGTGGGATGCATTCTGCAAGGTGCGACCATTCATGCGAACCAACTTTCGAACCAAGTAGCTGCGTCCCTTGCTGATATCGCGCTCCGAGCCCACGTACCAATAACGTGGGGTGTATTGACC
>JACDEQ010000133.1 GCA_013816225.1 Armatimonadota bacterium
GTACCTCTGCGACGACGTCACCGTGGCGTAGAGTAACTTGTGAACGGGATCGTCGAATTCCTCAAGCAAACGATTCGGGCTTGGGGAAGTGACAATTGCCCCCGAATGGCAGCGGCATTATCTTTTTATGCGCTATTCTCGCTCGCCCCGATGCTACTCTTGATCGCTTCAGCCGCAGCGCAATTTTACGGCGAGCACAGTGCGCGTCTCGAACTATTCAATGCATCCAAGCGGCTCCTGGGTCCCAGTTCCGCAAAGGCGCTTGGCGACCTAATGGCTGCTTCACAGAACGGTTCCAGCGCGAGCAACATTTTGGGGACGCTTGTGCTCATCGTTGCGGCTTCCGGCGCTTTCGCCCAACTCGTCGAGGCACTCAACCTCATCTTTCACGGTGAGGAACCAGTAGCCACGGGCATCGTAGCCCACCTCAAGGTCAGACTAATCGGCGTCTTAGTTGTCCTCGCAGTCGGTGTATTGGTAATCGCCCTCACGCTTGTTTCGGCCTGGATCACGCTTGCCATCCGTGTCTCTGGCGAGTACCTGCCGGCCAACTTACCTCTCCTCTTCGTGGCAGACACGCTCTTAACCCTAGTCAGCGTCACTGCCGTCTTTTCTATGATGTACCGTTGGATTCCGACCCGACGGCCGATCCGGTGGAGAAACGCGCTCGGCGGGGCGTTGTTCGCATCAGTCCTCTTCTCCATCGTTAAGATCCTATTCTCGTACTACATAGGCACATTCAATCCAGCATCGGTCTTCGGTGCGGCCGGTTCACTCGTGGTCGCGCTGTTGTTCGTCTACTTGTCCGCTTACACCCTTCTATTCGGAGCTGAGGCGGCCAAATCGCTGCAGTCGCGCACGGACTTGAAACCGGTACCTTAAACGGCATGCTGAACCTTATACCGACTCCGCCGCCCCAAGACTGGCAACTAACATACGAGAAGTCCAAGTTTATGGAAACGGGCCGCTACGCCGAAGCCATCGAGTTCTGCAAGCGGCTCGACGACGCTTCCCCCAATGCAAAGGTCATTCGATACGGAACGAGCGGTGAAGGTCGGCCGATGATCGCGCTGCTGATTTCCAAAGGCCAAGTAAAAGGGTCGGGCAAACCGCTGATTCTCGTTATCAACGGCATACACGCGGGCGAAATAGAAGGAAAGGACGCCAATCTGATTCTTGCCAGACGAATCCTCATCAATAAGAAGGATCAGCACTTAATCGATAGAGTCAATTTGTTGATCATTCCTGTATTTAATGTTGACGGCCACGAAAGATTCAGCGCGTATAGTCGAATCAATCAAAACGGGCCGATGGAAATGGGTTGGCGAACTACAGCTACCAACAGAAACCTCAACCGTGACTTTATCAAGGCTGATACTCCTGAAATGCGTGCTTGGCTCAAACTATTCAACGAGTACAAACCGGACTTCTTTATCGACAACCACACGACAGACGGCGGTGATTGGCAGTACGACGGCGCGTACGCCATTTCGACCGCCCAGACGCAGCACCCTAGCGTGGCCGAATGGAGCAGCCGTTTGGTCAAGTCAATGACCGAGGGAGCAAGGAAGGATGGATATCTCCTTTCACCTTATTTGGGCGGATTCGATGCGTCGGCTCCTGAAAGAGGGATCAGCATCGAAGACTTTAGTCCGCGCTATTCCACCGGCTACGGCTCGGCGGTGAACAGGCCGAGCATGCTCGTCGAAACACACGTGCTCAAGCCTTACAAGAGGCGGGTCGAGACAACATATAACATGAACGTGCAGATGATTGGGTTTTGCGCGAGAACCGCCTCGGACTTGAAAGCGCGGAATAGTCGCGCGGATTCAGACGCTAAGAAGATGGTGGGCAAGCCGGTTGTGTTAGGCACGCGCGCGGCTTCGGCATCGCGCCCCTTTGAATTTCTCGGATACGAATATAAGCCCTATGTGAGTGAAATCTCGGGCGCGGAAATACCATCATGGAATCGTTCAAAAAAGATTGCGGTGAAGACCACGATTCGCGACAAATTCGAACCCAGAACGACAATTCTGGCACCTTATGCATATGCAATTCCCGCTCAATGGACCGAGGCCATCGAGCTGCTCGAAGTGCATGGAATCGGCTATCGGAAAACCAAAGCCTCCGCGCGCGGCACATTTTCCACGTACCGATTCGATAACGTTCAGTTCCCTCGTTCGCCTTTCGAGGGCCGATTTATGCCGACGTTTACGGCGGTCGCCATTCGTGAAGCGCGGACGTTGCCGGCGGGCTCCGTCCTTGTGGGATCGGGCCAGGCAAAGGGTAAGTTGGTGAGTCACTTGCTTGAGCCGGACGCGCCCGATTCGCTACTCCGTTGGGGGTTTTTCAACGCGATATTCGAGGAGAAAGAGTTTTTCGAGGACTACGCTATGGAGCCTTACGCGAAAAGAATGCTTCAGAACGATCCCATGCTGCTGGCGAAGTTCCAGGAGGCGCTAAAGAATCCTGCATTCGCTAATAATCCCAGTGCGCGTTTGGCATTTTTCTACGAGCGATCACCCTTTGCAGACGCAAAATTGAGGAAGTATCCTGTTCTTCGATTACGCAAGGAGGAGACCGGCAGGCTCAAATAGTGGGCTGGGCTTTGGACCGTTCCCACAAAGCATCCCATTCCTCAAGCGATAAATCGGCGAGCGGTTTTTCGGCGGCCGTTTCCATATATTGAAACCGCTCGGTAAATCGATCGACCATCCGGCGAAGCGACTCCTCAGGGTCGACTTTTAGCCACCTTGCGATGCTCACAAGCGTAAAGAGCATTTCCCCCAGTTCCGTCGCCGTGTGCTCGATATTGCCCGATTTGATGGCCTGCCGCAATTCCTGCTCTTCTTCGGCAAGCTTCGAAAAAATGTCCTCCAGAGTTCCCCACTCGAAACCTACTCTAACCGCTCGCTCGCTAACCTCGGTGGCCCGTAAGAGGGCCGGCATGCTCGACGGTACTCCTCCCACAATGGAGCGCGGTTTCTTCCCTTCGCTCTGCTTAATCGTATCCCAGTTTCGGAGCACTTCGTCGGAATTGGCCACAGAAACTTCGCCGAACACATGCGGATGCCGACGCACGAGCTTGTCGGTGATTCCAGCAACCACATCGGCGGTTTCATAGAGACCTTCTTGAGCGTCCATCTGGGCGTGCATGACGGACTGGAGCAGCAAGTCGCCGAGCTCCTCACAAAGTTTGTCCGGGGCGCCGGAATCGATGGCTTCGATGACCTCGTAGGCCTCTTCCAAGAGATGCTTCTTCAACGATTCGTGAGTCTGCTCGTGGTCCCAAGGACATCCAGCCGGTCCGAGCAGACGATCCACCACATCGACGAGGCCGTAAAATCCCAACGGCCGGGCAAGCGGCAAGCCCTCAACATAGACGCTTGTCAGCGGGTCGTACCGAAGGTGGTCCAACTCTTCCAACGGGACGGTTTCTACCTTGGCTTCATCTGTTCCCGCCCTCGAGACCAGATGGGCGGGGTGATCGGACGGGAAGAACTTTAGTAAGCGCAGTTTAGCCTCGGAGGCCGCATCCTGCGAATCCACCTGGTAGACGAGTTGAGAAGCCCTGGCATCGGGCCAGTGAGCGTCGGGTTGGTGCGCATTCCAGACTTGGAGTGAGCCGGAAAAGGACCTGCCCAACTCCGCCAGAACCACATCTATGAAACTGGGAGCCGCAAAGACCTTGATCTGGGTCATCTGCCCAAGAATCCGGACCGAGTCCTCACCCACTGACGGATGCCCCGGCACCGCGTAAACCGTACCCTCCCCCGACGCCAGCACCCGATCGGCAATCGAATCGTACAACTCGTCGAAATCGCCACATGATTCGTATAGGTCGTCGCACGACTCGAACGCGATGCCCTCAGCGGTTAAGAGAGCGACGATTGGGTGAACCTGCGTCCGCAGAATCACTCGGGAAGCCGAACGTAGAGCATCAAGATTGCGCTCTGGAAGCGCATCGCGAGAACCGGGGCCGAGGCCAACGACCGTTATCACGAACCGCGAAGCTGGTCTCTGGTGTAAAGGTCCCAAAGCTTTTGGAGGCCAGGCGCCGCAATAGTGACTTTCGCAGCCTTAGCCCTTGCTCTCACCATCGCTTGGACGTCGTTCTTTTGCTGGCCCGCCACAAGCAACATCCTACGCTTGATCTCTTTCTTGAGCTTGTCGTCGAGGGGGAGCTGGACTGAGTCCGTCTTCTTCTCGATTAAGTAGATCAGATGCGCGCCTTCGGAAGAAATCCACTCCGTTTTGTCGCCGGCTTTAGTCTTCTTGACAACCGCTCGAAGATTTTCTGGAATGCCTTCGATGGGTACTTCAGGCAAACCTCCGCCCGCGAACTTCGTGATGTCCGTCGAAAGCTCCTTGGCAACATCGGCGAAGGGCTTGGCTTTGAGCGCGGAATCGACCTTCGCCTTGTCCTCCGGCTTGTCCACGACAATCACGCTGAGCTTCACGGCCGCCGGGCGGACGTAAACTCCCTTGTTGAGCTTGTAATGGCTTTCCACCTGGGCGTCGGTGATGCTCACACCCATAGTCAGCAGCTTGAACTGCGCCAGATCTAGCGCGACCTGGGAAGCTATCGTCGCATCCGAGACGCCCAGGTCTTTGAATTGTCGAAGCGATTCAGGATTGTCGGCTTTGCGCTGCTTGAGCTCGGCCTCCACCTCGGCGGACGTCGGGGCAACGCCTTTCTCCTTCGCAATCTGCATCACGAATCGCTCGTTGATAAGGCGCTGAATCGTCAAGAACGCGGGCGGAACCTTAACGAATCGGTTATTGCTCATCGTCCCGACGTCGTCGAGGTACGCCATGCGCGTGTAGTACTCGGTGTTAAGAATTTTGTCGCCGTCGACGCTCGCTACTACCCCGTTGGGGTCGAGGAATTGAGCGCCGGCGGCGACCGAAAGGACTGCTGCTAAACATATCGCGTGGGGTTTCATAAAATTCGGACTTACTCTCCAGCAAGTATATACGGCTGAAGGTGTCGCCCGTGTCCCCGCGATGAGGAGCTTAGGTCAGAATTGTGGGGTTTCGACCCGTTGCCGGCCCGCGAATTCGTCGAGTCTTCGCTCGGCTTCGTCCTTGGCGTAGCCATACCTTTCTTGGAGCTTGCCGACGATCTGATCCTTGTTTCCGTCCAGCTGCTGCAGGTCGTCGTCCGTCAACTCACCCCATTCTTCTTTGACCTTGCCTTTGAATTGGTTCCAGTTGCCTTTGATAATATCCCAGTTCATTTTTTCGGGCTCCTTTGTTAAGATGACCCTTCTACGGCGCTCGACTTGCGAGCATTGCACCGGGCTACGGATTTGCGGGCCGTATGATTGCGCGGTACGCGCTGTACAGCAGCGCGGCCAGAATCGAGTTGTACACGGCGCCGCCGGCCATCGCAAGGAGCCAACCAACGATAGTTCCCGGCACACCCACGAACAGATAGAGGACCGCGCTAAGAATGCTAGCCACCATGCATGCAACGCCAACCGTGACGTACGTCCTTCCGACAAATGCCGCAGAAATGCGCTCCGCTGACAAGCAGCCGAGGGTCCGACTTATCACGAAGGCCGCCATGTGGCTGTTCATGACGCCACCCTGCAGCAGTCCCGCGAAAAACCCTGTGAGGGACGCTCCATCGGAGGTGCGATGAACCGCCAGCACAGCCGCAACGGTGAGGATGAAGTCCGGCCTCGCCCAGCCGATCGCGAATTGCTCCCCAAGTGCAGCTTGCAACGCGGCCGCAAGGATGAGGCCAAGGGCGCTAACAAGAAATGCTCTCACTTTGTCAACACCACCGCATACCGCAGGGTAGAAATCTCGACCGCCGGCAGAACGAGCGCCTGCTGGATGCCGAGATTTTTGTTCTGCCAGGTTTTAGCAACCCGCCCAATCGAGATCCCTTCGGGGTAGATCGTCGACAATCCAGAAGTGCTGATGAGATCGCCAGGCAGCAGCTTGGCGTTTTCCTGATACACGCTCAGCAACATTTGGTCCGAACTCTGGCCGTGAGCAATGCCGACCTCCTCCGACTGAGGGCGAACAACCCTTGCCCCGACGCTGAAGTCCAAGTTAGTTACCAGATTGGCAAAG
>JACDEQ010000465.1 GCA_013816225.1 Armatimonadota bacterium
CGTTCGGGTGCGATCAGGCAAACGCCGGGAGAGGGGCAGGGCACATCTCTAATTCGGATCAGTCGGGTCTGCTCGGCCCGTCCGAAAATTACAAGCAGGAGCGTCTGAGGAAGGCGCTCACCGGACTTACTTTTGTGAACGAACGGGTGCAGGTCGACCCGAGGGCTTCGGCCCCGATCGCCCAACCGGGCACGCGCGCAGAATCCGACGCCGAGCTTGCGAAGGCACGCGCCCTGCTCGAGCAAAACGACAGCATCGCGGCGATCGCCGGTTTCGCGAAGGCAATCATCATTGACTCTAGTTCGCCCAAAGCCTACGGGGGACTCGCCAAATCCTTGCTAACCGAGGGCGAGACTGAAAAGATGAAGGCCGCCCTTTTCACAGGGTTGGACAAGGACTCCGGTTTGGTCGAATTTCGTTACCTATTGGCTCAAATGTATCAGGGCGATGGTGACCTCGCGAGGCAGATCGAAATGCTGGGTGGCATTGCGAAGAGCCGGCCCGGCTACGAAGAGACCGAAAGCCGCTTGGCCACCGCCTATTACTACAACAGTGACTTCGTGCTAGCCTGGAAGTACGTCCATGTCAGCGAAGACTTCGGCAAGCCGGTTCCGCCTCAGTTTCGAGCATTGCTGGAGGCCAAGATGCGCGAGCCACAGCGGCCGCCGCAACAGTGAGGGGAGGAACGATAATGAGACTTAGAAGCTTAACTTTTGGAATCGTCGGCCTAGCCATGGTTGCAAACGCGGCTGACACGATCGTCGGCCCACAGATTCGAACGGACGCGAACGGTGGAACCGCCGCGGCAAATGAGACGTCCGCTGCTGCCTTCGATCCGCTGGGCAATGAACTCGTAGGCACTTATAACGACTGGCGGGCCGGAGGAGAAACGATCCGCATGGGTGTGTCAGTCAGCAACGACGCGGGATCCACCTGGACCGATTTCTGGGTTCGACCCCCGGCTAACAACCAAAGCAACGTCGAAGGCGACCCCATGACGGCCTTCGACGCCAGGACTGGGACGCTTTGGGTGGGCGCGATATCATTCCGAACTAGCGGTGGCGTTTTCGTTGCGCGCAAAGATCCGGGCGCAAATACGTTCCAGCCATCCGTAATGGCCCGCGTTTCGAGCGGAGCCGACAAGGGTTGGATGGCGGCGGGCCCCTTGCCGGGCAATCCCAACGCTACCAACCTCTACGTGACTTACAATGAAGGGTGTCTCCGCTCCAGCGACATGGGGCAAACCTGGAGCACACCCGTTAATCTCGGAAGTGGGATTGGATTCAACCCGAAGGTTGCTCCCAACGGGAACCTCTACGTAACCTACTGGGACTTCGGCACAGGCGTCATGTTTCGCAAGAGCACCAATGGTGGCGTATCGTTTACTGCGCCGGTTCGGGCTGCGACGCGCTTGGATACATGGGGCACACAAGACGGCTCTCGGGGCCCGGGCAACTTCCGCAAGCCGCCCATGAACGGAATCGCCGTCGATCCAAACACTGGGCATATCTACATCGTCTATTTCGACACGACGAATATCGTAAACGGCAACCGAAACCTGAATCTATATATGGTCACTTCCACAAACGAGGGGGCAACTTGGAGCACCCCAATGGTGATCAATGCCGATGCCGATCCTCCGGGAGATCAATTCTTTCCATGGATCGAGGTCGATTATAAGGGCCGAATCCACAACACCTGGTTCGACAGCCGGCACACGGTTCAGAACGACACGAGCATTAACGGCTTCTATGATAACTACTACTCGTTCAGCGACGACGGCGGTGACACGTGGACGGAGTTTCGCTTGACCTCGAGCCCGTGGAGCAGTGGCAACGACGGCTTGGATCGCGGCCAGCAGTTTTTGGGCGATTACAACGCGTTGGCGTTTGGCGGCAACCGAGCTTATCCCTACTACCTATCGACTCAGAACGGCGATCCTGACATCTTCACAAACATAGTCATAGATCCCGACGTCGTGCCGGCATCGTATGTGATCACGCGAGGTCAAGGTGGCGGGAGCATCACGACTCTGTTCAAGAGCGATGACGTTCGGCTGTCTGTCGAC
>JACDEQ010000466.1 GCA_013816225.1 Armatimonadota bacterium
CGCCCTGGAATCCGCCGGCGTCGAGCTCACCAATGGCGACGAGCCGGGTATAAAATTGCGGAAGGCCCTAAGGGGTGATCCATCCGCGTCGATTAAGATCGAGGATCTGACCAGCGAGAACGACGAATAGCGGCAACGGGATCTTGGGCAGAGCGAAAACTCGGGCTTTGCTTCTTTCTTGTAACGGAGATAGTCTGGCCGCGCTTCAAATCTGCACCACGAACCCTATGTCCTGGCGATGCGTTGACGTGGACACCTTGGACATAGAGTATCCCATATATTCGTATATCAGGAAGCAACGATCGGCTGCCATAAAGTACAACCATGACGACGGATATTGCCTCGCCAGAATTTCACCTTCACTTCGAGGGCGAAGGCGCGCGCTGCCACACGGTGCCGGGCTCCGTGCTCGCGCAAGCGATCGAGTCGCTTCAGCGCTCAATTCATCTTCTGGCGTTTGCCTTTGAGGGGCGCGACTTCAAGGAGCGCCTGCGCGTCAGCTACGACCTGGAACGCAAATACGCCGTCGTCGTCAAAGCACCCAAGGACGGGGGTTATGATATTCCGTACATCATCGGTAATACCGCCAGCACGCTTTTTGACCCGCAGGACGTTTCAATTGTAACCGAACAGCATAAGGCCTCTTTGGCAGCCGTGCAGGCCAATGATCTGCAGGCGCTCAAGCGCATCATCCCGCATGCCCCAATCCGCCGGCAGGTCGTCAGCGCGTTCCAAAAGATGCAACCACCAAAGCGCATGGGGCTGGTTGTAAGCATCGAGGACTATCGCCACGCGAAGCTCCTCAATGGCTATACTGCTTTGGCACTCCTTACGCCGATGCTGAACGAGCCAGTTAACCCCAGCATTCATCCGCGCGTTGTCACGGGCAGGCTTGATGCGATCGACTTCCAGTCCCACAGTTTAACATTGAAGCTTCCGAACGGAAGGCGCTTGAACTGCACCTACAATGATGATTTTGAGCCTGTTCTTCTTGAGAATCCCCGCGAGTGGATTCAAGTGCGCGGCGAGGCCGTGCTCAACGAGGACGACAGCCTTAAAGATCTCATCAACATTTCCGAAATCATCGAAGTTGACGATAACCCTGTGACCGTCGACTCCCTCGCCGTTGCCGACGCGATGTTCACCGTGACGCGGCCCCTAACCTTTAAAGTAGCATTCGAGTCAGAGGAAGGCATTTACACCGCCACCGGCGACTTCCACATGCTGATCAGCGCCGAGACGCGGGAAGAGCTTGAAAATTCAATTTTGGAAGCGCTCGCATTCCTCTGGCAGGAATATGTCACTGCCGACGCCAGCACCTTTACGGCCGATGCTCTGGCCTTGCGTGCGCAGCTCACCAACACTTTTGCCCGAGCTGAGAATGCCGCTTGATAGACGCGATGTTGAATCGGCCCTTGCAAAAAAGGGATTCACTCCCAAGGAAGGCGATCACAGTTTTTTCACGTACCACACGCAGGCTGGGCAAAAAACCTCCGTTTGGACAAAGACCTCACATGGCAGCGGGTACAAGACACTCGGCGACACTCTTGTGAGTGAAATGGCGAAGCAATGCGGTCTTACTAATGGCCAGTTTAGGCAGCTTATCAAATGCCCACTAACGAGAGAGAGACTGGAACAGATTTTGACTGAGAATGGCAGAATATTTTAAAAGCGAAATAGGTCATCGCCGTCCAGCTCCACGAACTGGTTGCCCGTGTTGGGTTCCGTAAGCTCTACCTGCCCAAAGCTGCCCCAACGCCATAAGCTCCATAGTCGCTCGATCCGAAGCGCCGACATGGCCATCGGATCGGCGCCATCTATCTACGAGTCTCGGACATGCACATCTGACCCTGTACCTCTTCGACCGCGTCGATCGGCCACCAAGAGCAAGAAATCAGACTAGGGAGAAACGCTACTCATGGGGCTTCAATAACCGATTTATAGATAGAGACAACCTCTTCCCGAGTTGCCTTGAACCACTCCTTACCAGTGTCCAACGTCAGCACCCATGAGACAGATTTGGCGGGTTGAAGAAGGGAGGATTTCTGGCTCATCGTAGCC
>JACDEQ010000467.1 GCA_013816225.1 Armatimonadota bacterium
GTTCACGCTCACGAGCCGAACACGGTCTACGTCGTGCCGATCAAGAGCGATTCGGAGCACTACGTCATGGATGGCAAGCTGCGTGTCTACCGCAGCCGGACCGGCGGCAACGAGTGGGAAGCGCTCACGAACGGCCTGCCGCAAGAGAACTGCTTCGTCAATGTGCTCCGCGATGCGATGGCCGTCGACACGCTCGACCAATGCGGCGTCTACTTCGGCACCAGCGGAGGCCAAGTGTACATGTCCCCCAACGGCGGCGATAGCTGGGGGCCCATCGTCCGCGATTTGCCGGCGGTGGTGTCGGTCGAGGTACAGACACTGTCATGATCCGCGTCATCCTTCCCTTTCATCTGCGAACGCTGGCCAAGGTCGGCGCCGAGGTCGCGCTCGACGTGGCCGACCCGGTCACGCCGCGTTCGATTCTCGACGCTCTCGAAGCCCGCTACCCGGTGCTGGAGGGCACCATTCGCGACCACGACACGCACAAGCGCCGGCCTATGCTGCGGTTCTACGCCTGCGAGGAAGACATATCGCACGATTCCCCTGATACCCCCCTCCCCCATGCCATCGTTTCGGGCCAGGAGCCGTTTCTCATCGTGGGGGCCATTGCGGGCGGGTAGATTGACTGCCATAAAGGCCCAAAGCAATGCCTCGTTGCATCCCACGGTTGGGATGGCTTTTGCCTCGGCGCTGCCCCAGGTGAGCCGACCTGGAAGTTCGCACGGATTTCACGCCCGCGCCGCGGACGGAGCGGCGAACGAACCGTCAGCCCCTTTGAATGTGTCCTGTTGGGCAGTATACTTTCTCAGTCTCGTCCCCGTAGCTCAATTGGATAGAGCGTCGGCCTCCGAAGCCGAAGGTTACAGGTTCGACTCCTGTCGGGGATACTCTTAAAGCCAGAAAATGCAAGGACTTACGAGAACAGCCCAAAAGTCACTTTCGCCGGTCAAAAAGGATTTCACAGGATTTCACAGAAATCCTCCCTTTTTGACCCCATTTTGCACCCTCGTCAGCCCGTTCGGCTCCATGCTGTTTGAAATCTTTCGCCCGATTTGGTGACCATCGCCAATCGTTGATCTCGATCAGCGCAAGAGTAATCTCACCGTCCCTCCCGACATAAAATGCTTGCAACCCACGTCATGCGAGGCCGCTTGAATGGAAGGCCAGCGGCAATCGAAAGGACCGTAAACGATGGCAGAAGCAAGAGAACCGTGGAATATCCACCCAGCCAAGAAACGAGCCGCCGTAACCGCCTCGCTCAAGTCCGAGGTAGAAACGAAAGCCAGGGATTTGATCGAGAATGTATTGAAGCCCAAGCACGTTCTGCCGCCGCCAAAAGAGGAGCAGGGCAACTACATCATCGACATCGGAGCGAAGTGGTACAGGGGTTACTTCTACTTTTTCTGGACCTACGCCTGCCCAAGTCCGAACGCTCTCTCGCCCACGTTCGAGTGGATGTTTGCTCGAATGGAACCGCTCCGTGACGGCACGTTTGCCCTCTACGCCATGCGTTACACGGGAAAGGAATGGGTCGGCGTACTCGACGCTCTTTCGGTGGAGGAGTGTATGACGGCCATCCAAGATGATGAGTGGTTTGCGATGTGAGGACTGATAGGAGCGGAACGGGCAACCCATAAACGATGGAGTTTTGCCATGAGTGTTTCAGACGAGGAACGGCGTGATGCCAACAAAACGGGTGAACTTGTCAGCAAGAAGCTGAAGGAGATCATGGATTTACAGGCAGACATTGACGCCCTGTTGCGAGACAAGCATCCCACGCCGTTCGGGTCGAAGCATTGGCAGTACGCTGACTTGGAATCACTGCAACGAGTCGTGGCAATGACGGCGATCCACTTCGTACTTTTCGAGCCGGTGGGCCATGTCAAGGGCAACGACAAGCTCAAGGTCACTGCTGATAAGATGATTGAAATCATCATCGCGCAATTGAAGACGCTCAAGACGAAGAAATCCGATTGGTGATGTCTATGGCCTAGATCCACTTGAGCCGACCGGCCAAGAACTGGATGGCCCAGCAAACACTTCAGGATTGCGCCAGACA
>JACDEQ010000468.1 GCA_013816225.1 Armatimonadota bacterium
TCCTTACGCACACTCTCGATCTCCGCTTCGGTACGTTTATCGATGCCGATAAGCTCGTTTCTGGCTTCAGTAACCCGGATCAACTCGTCCAGTTTGAGCTGAATGGCGGCTCCGTCGCGGTTGGAGGAACTTTGGAGGAAAAACAGCATCAACAGCGATACGATTGAGATACCAAAGTTGAGCCCGTTCAAAAGAGGCTCAGGGAAGCCAAGGACGGCCCAGACACCGAGACCGCCTATGATAGCCAAGGAAGCGGCTATCGCCGCCCACGGCCTTCCTGCGGCGTGTGAGATGGCACAGGCTAGACGCTCGAACACTATGCCTTGGTCTCGACCGCTACAGCAGCTTCGCCGTCTGCCTTGATAAGCTTTTCGAGTTCACCGAAGGAGACCCAAAATCTGCCTTTGTCGGCAAATCCAGTTCCCCAGCTATTTTGAGCACGTACAGCTCCTTGGCTTCCATCCGGGTTCTTCTTGAGCTTATCGGCACCAGTCAGCAGCCATGCATGGCCGCCTGCATTGCCGCCGCCAGTCCAAATGTAATTCCAGCGATCCGGCTGGAACATCGAGTAATGCCAGTCGGTCCCGACAGCCATTGGCGAGGCGGTCAGGAGCTGATTGACCACGTCCTCAAGCGTAAAAGCCCATTTATAGGCGCTGACGAGGCCTAGTGCCTGTAGAGCCTTCATTCCTCCACGCACCGATGAGCCTTCGTAGTCTGGCTCTTGCCCCTCCCATTCGTCGCTCTGTTGGGCCAATTCATAGAGCTTAAAGGCGTCTGGCCCGCCTTTATTGCAAATCGGACCCGCCGAGAGCCAACTGCGAAGACTGTGGCCCACGCAGCTTGATGTGGCCCCTTGATCGAGCACGGGAGGGGCCAGCCACATCTTGCGCGTGGTGGCAGTTTTTTCAGGGGTAAGCTTATGCGCTCTATCTCGCGGGTCGTAATAGCGACGTCGGCCGAGGCCGGTGAGTTCAGCCATTCATCCGGCTCCCTATGACTAAAGCAATGCTTAAAAGAATGAGCCCACCGCCCATAATGGCGGTCCAAAATAAGACGTCTTCTTGGTTCATGGTCGCCACAAGCGCACTTATGTGTCTGCCGCCTAACTCTCGTCCTGTAATCAGGCTTCATCTCTAGCACCATCCGCCGCGCGTTCCTCCACTGTACGGGTGAGCAAGCCCTTCGCCAATAAGAATTGGTGCGACATCATGGTTGTCGGTTAGAACAACGGCAAGGGCTCGGCCATAGCGGTCCAATGTCCGAGCTTCGCGTATCAGGACTCGATGAGGCGCGACTAAGAGTTCTGAGAGCCGGTTCTTGGCAGCGACTGCTCTGTCGTGTTCGCAAGGAATATGAAGCTCGGGAGTGTCCAGCCCTAGGATGCGGACATGCTTGCCCTTGCAAACCAAAGTGTCCCCATCGATTATCCTGAGGCGATCAATCGGGCAGTGATACGCACGTTTGAATGTGAGGTGCGCGGCGCTGTAGGGTTTGCCTTCTATTCGTACCGTCGGCGACGCAGCCCAAGCCGGGGACGAAGCCAACAGCGCCATAGCAACTGCAGCAGAAAATCGGATCATCGACGTTCTCCGGGATAGGACTGCTGGAATGGCTGAAGCTGTGTGCCCGTCTGTCTCGTCGCCTGCTGAAGTTCGCCCAACATACTGATGACACTCGGAAGCTGGTCGAGAAGAACGCCAAGCGGCAGGTTGACGAGCTTGACGCCGCTGGCGGCGAGGTGAATGCCGTCGTTGAGATTCCAAGCTTCGGGAACCGGCTGCATCGCGACCGGCTCTTCGATGACCTGAGCGCGAGCAACAACCGCAGGCGCAGGATTCACCGCAATCTGCGTCACCACCGGAACATCGGCTGCCGACTTGATGAGGTTCTTGTCGGTACGAGCCCAAAAGCCCCAAGCCGCCGTGACCATAGCGACAATGGCCGGGGCAATCATCGCCCACGTTTCTGCCGTGCCGAACCCTCGGGCAATCATAAAGCCGCTACCGACGAGGAGCATCTGCCGAACGAAGCTGGCGATCTGCTCGTTGTTGATT
>JACDEQ010000134.1 GCA_013816225.1 Armatimonadota bacterium
CGATGAAGCGATCACCTTCTTGTCGGAAAAGAAGGTGATCGACGACGTGCGGGTTGCGGGTCTGCTTGCCGAAAGGCTCTGTCGCGACAAGGCGTGGGCGAAGGAGCGGATTTGCGCCGACCTCGACTGCAGGGGGGCATCTCCTGAATCCATCGAGCATGCTCTGCAACGGCTGCCTCCGGACGCCGATTCAGCGCAGCGGTTCCTGCAAAAGCATCGCGGGGCAGAGGTGCAGCAGCTTTCGAGACGGTTAGCAGCAGCCGGTTACGACGCCGAGATCATCCGAGCGTGCCTAGGGCTTGACTGAAGTCCCATGTCTCGGCAGTCGGCAGTCGGTTCGAGGCTGGTGGGCCCAGGTAGATTCGAACTACCGACCTCGCCCTTATCAGGGGCGCGCTCTAACCAACTGAGCTATGAGCCCGGGAATGCGGATTATACCCTCGCTATTTAGTCTCTAAAGCTGCGATTCCGGGGAGGACCTTACCCTCCATGAACTCCAGGCTCGCGCCGCCGCCGGTGCTCACGTGGTTCATTCGGTCGGTAAGGCCGAAGTGTTCGACCGCGGCGGCCGTATCACCACCTCCAACTACCGTCAAGCCGTCGCATTCCGCCATCGCTGCCGCCACGGCCCGCGTGCCGCCTGAAAACGGCTTCAGTTCGAACACTCCCATCGGCCCGTTCCAAACGACAGTACTCGCCGCGCGGATTCGCTCACCGAATTGCAACTGAGCCTCGGGACCTATGTCCGCGCCGATGTAGTCCTCGGGAATTTGGTCCAGGCGGACGACCTTGGCGTGGGCATCCTCGGCGAGGACGGGCGTCACCACGACGTCGGGAGGCAAAACGATCTTGTCGAGATGCGCGTCGAGTACCTTCTTCGCAAACGCGACATTCTCCGCATCGAGCAAGGATTTGCCGATCTCGAGTCCCTGCGCCTTGAGAAAGGTAAACATCATCCCGCCGCCGATGAGCAACGCATCGACCTTCGGCAGCAGGTTTTCGATCACGCGGATCTTGTCCTTCACCTTCGCGCCGCCCAGGATGGCAACGAACGGCGATTTGGGATTTTCCAGAGCCTTGCCCAGGAACTCGATCTCCTTAAGCATCAGAAGCCCTGCGACGGCCGGCAAATGGTGCGCGATTCCCTCCGTGCTCGCGTGCGCCCGGTGAGCGCTGCCAAAAGCATCGTTCACGTAAATCTCGGCGAGTGACGCCAGCTGCTGGGCGAACCCCGGATCGTTTGTGGTCTCTTCCTCGTGAAACCGAACGTTCTCGAGCAGCAGAATCCCGCGCTGTGTCAATGCCGTGGCCATCTCCTCGACCTCCGCCCCGACGCAATCCGGCGCCAGCTGGACTTCCTGCCCCAGCAGCTCCGAAAGACGCTGGGCTACCGGTTTCAATGTCCACTTCTCGTCGTGGCCCTCTGGCCTTCCCAGGTGGCTTGCAAGAATGACCGAAGCGTCGACGTCGAGCAGTGCCTGGATAGTCGGCAGCGCGGCGACGATGCGGCTGTCGTCGGTAATCGCGCCCGATTCGTCCTGAGGCACGTTGAAATCGCAGCGGACGAACACGCGCTTGCCGCTTGCGTCGATATCTCGGATGCTCATTACGTTGACTGGCACGCGTCGGATTCTACCGGGACACTTCTACCCTCGTGGGAAGAGATGAGAGGCAAAAACGGCCGCACACGGCGATCGCTCACCCGGTCCGCTGCGCTTACCGACCTCTCGCACAAGGGGCGTGTGTCTCCTACTGCGGCATAGACAACTTGAGCCGCTTCAGGAGTGCCGCCGCCTCTTTCTTGTTTGCGAGCAGAGAGCTGTGCACTCGTGGCTCGACCATTAATCGCAAGTCTTTGCCGTCCTTTATTCCCTCGAGAGACACCCAGCGGCCGAGGCCGACGATCGAATGCGCGTTCGGGCGGAAACGCACGCGGCGTACATCCGCCCAGTCCATCCGGTAGGCACCCTTTTCGCCGATAAACTCCACTGCTTCCCTGCCGACGTACAGCCAACCTAGATCATCGTGCGGATCGAGTGGCGACATGGTTCCGGGCTTCGCAAAACCGACGAATAGGGCCTGCCCGTCACGGCCTTGCATGAGCGGCGCGAGTTCCTTTCTCATTTGCCGGTTCTGAAAGAGCCCGAGGTAGTTGACCGCGAAAAGACCGGCGATCGGGCTCCCGGCGATGCAAACGAGCGCCAGAATAATCTGGCCCCGCTGGTAGAGCATGAGGCCAGCCGCAAATATCGGCACGAATACCATGGCCGGCACCAGATTCGACATGAGTTTGCGGTACGTAGTCCACACTTCGCGGCGTTTCATGGTTCGCGGATTATGACGCCCGGGAGCAATTCCTCGACCTTGGGTCGTTTGCAGATTTCGGACGCGTCGGTCGTCGCCGTGGCCGCGCCGGCCGCGATTCCCCATCGCAGACAGTCCTCATAGCTCATGCACTTTTCCAAGCCATACATGAATCCCCCGATGAGTGAATCACCGGCGCCGACAGTGCTCACAGCCTCGACACGTGGTGGTTCGGCGACGAAATCACCCTGACCTGAAGACATCACCGCGCCGTCTTTGCCGAGCGAAACGATCGCGATAGTCACGCCGCGATCCCTCAGCTCGCGTGCCGCACGCAGAGCCCGGCCGACATCGCCTATCGTGACGTTCAACAGCCGCTCCGCCTCTTGCCGATTTGGCTTAACCATAAACGGCTTGCAATCGAGCGCGATTCTCATAGCTGCGCCGTCTGCATCGACCACACACGGCCTATCCACGGCCGACACGATCTCGCTGAACGCCTCGGGCCCCAGCCCCGGTGGGATCGAACCACCCATCGCCACGTATGTGAAGGAGTCGATACGCGAGCAAATCGTATCCAAGAGTTGCGTCCATGATTCGTTGGAGATCTCTGGGCCCCGTTCGTTGAAAGTGGTGGGCGGGCCGTCGGCGCTCTCGACGAGGACGTTGAGCCGTGTTTCCCCGGGAACCTCGACGAAGGAATGCGGCACGCCCTCCTGGTCCAAAACATGCTTTACGTAGAGCCCCGGCTTCCCGGCGAGAAACCCGGTTGCCAGAACGTCGATGCCGAGTTCGCCAACGACCCGGGCGACGTTTATGCCCTTTCCACCCGCGTCCGTCTCTGTATTAAGGACCCGGTTCGTGTCGGCAACTTTGAGCGTTTCGACGATCAGCGTTCGGTCGACGCTCGGATTGAGCGTGACGCTCAGTATCATCTGGCCATGATCCCCGCGAGTTCGAGGCGCTCGGGATCGATCGGCTTCTCAGTTGCAAGACCCTCCCGGATCGGGTTCGAGACGATCTTGTTGGCTGATGTCCCGACGTACTCTCCCGTGCCGCCCGCCATCAGCCGAAGCACGGCATGATGCCCGAGCCGCGTCGCAAGAACTCGGTCATAGGCGCAAGGCGACCCGCCTCGCTGCATGTGTCCCAGAACGAGATAACGCGCTTCGTACTCCGTCTCTTTCGTGATGAATGCGCAGACGGCGGCGGCTTTGATGGCCCCCTCTGCGACCACGAAGATACTGCTTCGCTTGCCCCGCTTCTGACCTGCGACCAGCCTTTGACAAACTTTAGCGAGGTCGAACGGCCTCTCAGGAATGAGAATCTCCTCGGCTCCTCCCGCAAGGCCCGCCTCTACCGCGATGAACCCGTTTCGACGCCCCATCACCTCGATCACGAACACGCGGTCATGCGAATAGGCAGTGTCGCGCACCCTGTCGATCGCGTCGAGAGCGGTATCCACAGCGGTTTGAAACCCGATGCTATTGTCGGTTCTCGGGATGTCGTTGTCTATCGAAGCCGGGATCCCGATCACGGCGATGCCCTGTTCTCGGCTGAAGACGTCCGCGCCCGTCAGCGAGCCGTCTCCCCCGATAACGATGAGCCCTTCGATGCCAAGCGACCGCACGTGGCCCGCGGCTGCCGTGCGTGCCGGCGATCGTTTGAACTTTGGGCTTCGCGAGCTTCTAAGAACCGTTCCTCCAAGCGAGATGATCGCGCCGACGTCTTTCGAGTCCATCGGGTTGATCTCACCTGCCTGCAAACCCTCATACCCGTGGGCGACGCCGAAAACTTCCGCTCCCTTCGACAGTCCGGTACGAACCACCGCGCGAATTGCGGCATTCATTCCGGGGGCATCGCCACCGCTCGTTAGGACTGCGAACCTCTTCACCATTCGACTCGCCCTGTGTACCATAATTCAGCGTGGCGAGAACTCTGGGCGATCCGATCATCACCTCGATCCGCGCGGTCCGGCCGCTTTACATCGAGTCGTCGCTGTCCGCCGCGATCGAGGCCATTCGAGAGTCCGGCGCCGACGCGGTCCCGGTGCTCGACGGGTCGTTCGTCGTAGGCGTCGTGTGGTCGGAAGACATCAAGGCCGCCGCTCTTGCCGACGTACCGCAAACTTTGCCCATTTCCCAGTGGCTGGACACAGAACCGCCTCGGATTCTGCCCAACGCCGGCCACGCCGAGGCACGCGCCATCCTCACGTCGTCGAGGAGGCCGTCGCTCGTCGTCGTCGATAATGAAGGCCGGTACTTGGGCCTTCTGACCACGCTCGACTTGCTGCACCCGACGGAAGTCGGCATTCGGCCGCCGTTCATCGGAGGCATGGCGACTCCGTTTGGGGTTTTCTTGACGAATGGCGAGGTCAGCGGTGGGGCGGGCCCGGCAGCGCTCGTCGCGACAGGCGGTTTCATGGTCAGCCTGCTCATCATCGGAGTGCATGCGACTCTCGGAGTGCTGGACGCCTTCGGTCCGCGCGTAAACGGCAGTTTTTCGTACGCCGTGATGTACGTGCTTCCGCCGGTTTTCTTCTTTGTCCTGCTCAGGGTCTTGCCGATTTCTGGAACGCACGGGGCGGAGCATATGGTGGTACACGCGATCGAGCGCCGCGAGCCTCTCGCCTATGATGTGGTGAAGCGGATGCCCAGGGTCCACCCTCGCTGCGGGACGAATTTGGCGATCGGCGCGATGCTGTTTATGGGTCTGATCCAGGCCCTCTGGCCTGACTGGCGGGAGGTGGGTGCGTTGCTCGCGCTGGTGATGACGATGGCGGTCTGGCGCCCACTCGGATCGCTCTTCCAGCAGTACATAACCACCAAAACTCCGACCCGGGCTCAGCTCGAACGGGCGATGGCGGCCGGAGAGGAACTGTTAGCTCGCTATAAACAAAGCTCGCACCCGATCCCGAGTTTTGGAAGAAGGCTTCTGATGAGCGGCCTGCCATGGGTGCTGCTGGGCTCGACCCTGATGTTCATGCTCCTCCGCGGCGTCCTCTTGTTGTTCGACCTTGACCCTGCCCCGTACGGCTTGGGGTAGCCTTTAAGGGCTCGCGGCTGTAGCTTAATGGTAAAGCTCCTGCCTTCCAAGCAGGTGACGTGGGTTCGATTCCCATCAGCCGCTCCAGTTCTCGGGCATGACAAAGGGCAAGCGCTGGGCGTTGGGATGCTTAGCTGTATTCGCGTCGTTCGGACTGTTGATCGGCGGTTGCTTTTACTTTGGCTTCCGTGCCGTTGAAGCAACGCAGCCGGGTGCGGACCGCTTTCACGGTCTTTACAACGCGAGCGATTGGAATACAATCTGGCGCGAGTCCGATACTCGCTGGAGGTTCGTGATGGATCGGCCGGGCAGCGACCGGTACTTCGTGAGCGTGAAGAAGGTGCTGGGTCGCTACCTTAGCTCCGAGCGAATGGGCTGGTTCAAGCACACCTCTGGATTGCTGGCTGTCACCTACAAGACCCAATTCGAAATGGGCGAAGCGGCTGAGACCTTCACATGGTTTAAAGAGGCCGGGGTTACGAGACTCGCGGGTTACAATCTTCAGATACATAGTCCGCGCGTCGACATCGTGCCTGTACCGGTTGAAAAGAACCAGTAACGGATCGCCTCCCGGGCATCCTGGTGTTGATACATCGCAGCCGATCTTTAAGAGCTGTAAGCGCACTTGCAATCCGAGCAACCCTGTGTGGGGTTCATATTGATGATCGCGCCGTTAGGAGCCTCTGAGCGATAC
>JACDEQ010000469.1 GCA_013816225.1 Armatimonadota bacterium
GCCCCCATCGCGCAGCGACTCGAACTCCTTCTTGGTGATAAAGCTGTAATGGATGCCGTCGACTTCGCTCGACCGCCGCGCCCGCGTGGTTACCGAGATAGACAGCGTCAGATCGAGCTCCCTGGTCTGGAGCAACATCCGAGTCAAAGTCGTCTTGCCCGCCCCGGACGGCGACGAGAGAATCAGCATCAAGCCGCGCCGGCCAAGCGGCGGCTTTCGCGCGGATGCTGTCTCTTCTTTCACGAAATGGTTTTCGAGCGGCATAATTTTTTCTACTCGATATTCTGGACCTGTTCGCGGAATTGCTCGATCTCGACGCGCAATTCGAGACCGAGCCCTGTCAGGCTCGAATCGTTCGATTTGGCGCAGAGAGTGTTGGCTTCGCGGGAAAGTTCCTGGGCAAGGAAGTCGAGCCTGCGGCCAACCGCGCCTCCTTTGGCCAAAAGATCGCGGGCAGCAGTGGCGTGCGCCGAAAGGCGGTCCAATTCTTCCCTGATATCGGCCTTGGCCGCGAGCATGAGAGCCTCCTGGTGCAAACGGTTCTGGTCGAAATTCGTGTTTCCGGCAAGAAAAGCAAGCGATTGCGCGAGGCGCGCTTTTATCGCTTCGGGCAGACGGGCGGGACATTGATCCGCCGCTTGCGTCAGCGCGGCGATCTTTTCGAGCCGCGCCGAGAGTACCAGGGCGAGCACGGCGCCCTCGCTTTGCCGCATGGACACCAGAGCATCGAGCGCCTCGTCGAGCAAATCGAGAGCGCTGGCCCGTGCGCGTAAAATCGCAGCTTCGTCCTCGGCCGCATCCATGATTTCAACGACGCCGCGCAAGGCAAGCAGTCCGTCGAGGGTCGCCGGTGCAATCATCTCCGGCAGCGGGATTTCGGCGATCGCGGCGACGAGTTTTCGCAGCAAATCCTGGTTGACGCAAACTTCAGTGGCAGCTGTGTCGCGCTGGGCGGCAAGCGTCGCATGAATCGTTCCCCGGTTGAGTTTTCGCGAAAATCTTGCGCGCGCGTCCGGCTCGATCGCATCGAACGGAGGCGGCAGGCGCAGCCTCGCATCGAGGCCCTTGGCATTGACGGATTTAAGCTCCCAGGCAAGGCGCCACGGCCCGGCGCTTCCGGCGGCCCGGGCAAAGCCGGTCATGCTGGCGATTGTCATCGAAAAATTGTACCTGAAAAATCGAGAAGGCAGGCACCATAGGACCAGCGGCGCCCACGCTCAAGCCGGGCTCGTTTCAGATAGTTTCTCGGTTTGAATTTCTGTTTTGCGCCAGAAGCGGACATTGGCCCGCTCACGGGTGAACTACCACACTTGCGGAAGTTCGGTTCGCCGGACGGAGGCTCCCGATAACGGAAGGGACTATTTGCAGGCTTCTTCCCTCCGCTTACAATCCGACCATTGAAGTGATCCGAACTGGATACAAAACGTGCTTTTAGACCTATTACCTTACATAGACACAGGGGAAACCATACCAGCAGAGCTAATGCGTAAAGCCCTTTTGGAGGTCGACGTCGGTATCGGCAAAGCACGCCGTCGCCAAATTGCAAACAATATAATGGAAGGCGCCGGAGATTATCTACCCGGTGACCTTCTGGCGGCATTTATTAGGGCAGACGTTTCGGATAAAGATGTTTATCGACTGATATCTGAACGTAAGGGCTATATAGAAAGAGCTCGAAATCTATTTCCAAGCATACTAAATTTGGTTGGAGCGCGGAATTACGAATCAATTCGATCAGCGTTGAGTCAGATAGATGATTGTTGCCATGATTTTAGGATTATAGAAAAATCGAATCACAGCAAGAAACAAAGGAAGGAAATATGTCAAAAAACATGTTGAAAAATGCACTTGAGGACACGATTTTTCGCATTGAGCAATCCAGTCAGTATATCGATATTGAATTCGAGCAACATAAAACAGCCGTACATAGAATTATAAGTAGTAAGAATCGTAACCGTTCACAGGCTCTGAGGTAACGGGTGCGGCATTGTGACTCGGTGGGTGTAATCGCACTAGCGTCAGCGCCGCGAGTCAGATTCACTTGCCGGCATGTC
>JACDEQ010000135.1 GCA_013816225.1 Armatimonadota bacterium
GTTCGGCTTCTTCGGAGTCACCGTCCGCACGATGGTGCAAACGCCCCGCTTTTGCGGATTTCCTTTCAGCGCGGGCGCCTTCGACTTCACTTTCGTGTTCTTACGGCCTCGCCGGACGAGTTGGTTTACTGTTGGCATGTCGATTGAATTCTTCCGGGCTCGTTCGCGAACAAGCGGAACTCGGGCAGGCATAACCCCACCAAGCGACGCATTTTGGCTTATTCAGGCACCTCATGTCAAGCGGAGTCTAACCGTGGAGCGAACCGGCAAGCTGTTTCCACCGCTTCAGGGCGTGCTGCCCGTAGGCATCCAGCTCGGGGTCCATCGCGAGCGGGGCTTGGCCACAACGTTTGAGCACTTCGTTATGGACAGCGGAATGAACTTCGTTCTTAGGATCCAGGTCGCATGCTAGTTGTATGGGTGCCCGCGCCTCCGCCGGCCTCCCAGACGCGCAAAGGGCAGCCGCGAGCTTGGCATAAACGTCGTCCTCGCCCGGCGAAAGCGCGAGGGCGGTGCGGAAAGAAGAAACGGCTTCCTCGGCTCGACCCACGCTGAGGAGAAGGTCGCCAAGCCAGATGCGATAAAAAACGTCCTGCGGCTCGGCCAGTGCCGCTCTCGCAGCCGGTTCTACCGAATCCTGTGCCACACCTGCCGCGACAAGCGCATCGGCGAGCTTGAACCAATAGAACGCGTTCCCGGGGTTGAGTTCACAGGCCTTTTTGAGCCTCATAATGCCTGCCCGATGCTTACCGTATCGGCGGTAGACCTCCGCCAGACCCACGTGGGCCTCGGGCTTGGACTTCCTTTGCTTCAACAGTTTTTCGTATTGGCTGGCGGCTTGCACGCCCATCTCTGCGAGTTGGTAGGAGTCGGCGAGCCGGAGTCTGTTTTCGGGGTCAGCATCATCCTGCCTTACGGCGCGTCGGTAATGATGGATCGCGTCCGTGATCTCGCCCTCCGCTAACCGCTCGTCGCCGATACGGCGGCTCGAACCTGCGTCAGCGGCGTCCGCGCGGGTAAGCGGCTTCCTGCTCTTCGTTCGCTTTTGCGTCCCTAAGTCTGATGGTAGGAACGCCTTCAAGTCAGGCAAATCCTCTTTCATCGGCACCAATATTATAACATTCGCCTGCAAGGCGGTCTAGCCCGATTTCTTGGCAGGAAATCGCGACGGAATCGCCGAAGAGAGTATTTTGCCCTCATTGGGCTTGATAATGGAGGATATTATGAAAAAATTGACGAGCTTTGTGAAGTATGGACTACTTGCTTGCCTTGCGCCAATGGCCTTTGGATTGGCAGGCTGCGGGGGAAGCGGGGGCGGGGTGCCGGCCTTTAGAGACGTCGAGATCATCATCAACTGGGAAGAGTCTGACGATATCGACCTTCAGGCTGCGCGAAACGACTTTCCGTTCGGCGAGACCGACAACATTTACTGGGGCAACCTGCAGGGAGGACCGCCGGCCTGGGGTCAACATTCCGGGGACGACATCGGTGGGCCCGGCAGCCAAGAATCGATCACGTTTACGGCCAACGGAACGGAGGAGCCTTACAACGCTTATGCCCACGGGTACGACGTGACAAGCGGCGAGGCCAGCGTGAGGTGCCGGGTCTTCTTCGACAATGAGCAAAACCCTCGCATCGACGACACTTATCTCGTCGGCCCCAACGAGGTCATTCACTTCGCTCGTATCCGGCGAGAGGGCGTGACCGTGCCACCGGGCGACGTAGTGATCAAAGTCGAAAAGCGTCTTAAGAAACAGACGCCCGTGGCTCCCTCGGTTAGGCTTGATAAGTCAAGCCGACGCTGACGCTCAAGTGAAAAGAATCGACGGCTTAGCCGTATAGAGTATTAGATGCGGAAGCGGACGAAAGTTCGTTCTCTGCGAAGTCAAATGGAGAAGAAAATGATAGATTTTACGAGCTTCAAGAAGAGTGGCCTGTGTTCCCTTTTTGCAATTGCGACCCTGGGCGCCGCCTTGTTCGCCCAAGTTGGGTGCGGCGGCAGCGGAGGCGGAACGCGCGATATTACGGTTCGGATCGATTGGAATATGGATGAGGACCTCGATCTCGAGGTTTCTCGCAACGACGGGAACTTTGGCGACGCCGACAATATCTCGGTGTTCAATCTGACAGGCGGCCCGCCTCCCTGGGGCCAGCACTCTGACGATGACCAAGGCGGCATTGGCCTTAATTACGAGATTGTCGAGTTTGTCGCCCGGGAATCCGACGAGCCTTATGACGCGTTTGCGCATGGCTACGACATCACGTTCCCCCCGATCACCGTAAGGTGCAGAGTCTGGTACGACAACGAACAGAATCCGCGGATCGACGACGAATATTCGATCCAGCACGATGAGGTGATCCATTTCGCCACGATTCGACGTAACGGAGCCACCGTTCCCCCGGGAGACGTCGTTATCAAGGTGGAGAAGAGGCGGACGAAGGGCACTAAGGGTGCCGATTCCCCGAAGTCCCCGGCCAAAGCTCGCCGATAATCGCTTGCTAAATGAGTTCTTGTCGGCCCGAGGCGCTGAGCGCCTCGGGCAATTTGCCTAATCCATCCGTCGCGATTCCAGAATCAGCGTGACAGGCCCATCGTTCACCAGGGACACGGCCATGTCCGCGCCGTAGGACCCCGTTGCAATTGTCAGCCCGCTTAGTCGGAGGCGATCGACACAGGAGTCGAACAGCCTCCGGCCATCTTCGAAGGGCGCCGCACGATCAAAGCTCGGTCGTCGCCCCTTCTGCGCGTCGCCGCAGACCGTGAAGTTGCTAACCATGAGAACTGAACCTTGAACTTGAACGACGTCACGGTTCAGCTTGCCGCCATCGTCCTCAAAAATGCGCAAACTTGCGATCTTGGCCGCCATCCAATCGGCGTCCGCCTGCAAATCTCCATTCGCCGCGCCCAGCAACACGAGCAGGCCCTGCCCGATCGAGGCCACCGGCTCTCCGCCGACTGCCACCGATGCCGATGAAACACGCTGTACGACCGCCATCATGACGCAGCTTTGCCGCCGAAAGTTCGTTGGATGCTGATGACGTCCTGCATCGACCCGATCTTGTTGATCACGCTTTGAAGATGGCTCACGTCGGTCACGTCCACGGTCATCTCGAGCAGCGCCGTCTGGTTCGGGAGCGTCCTGACCTTCGCTGAACTAACATTTGTCTTAGATTCGCCAAAGATATTACCGATATCGGCGAGCAATCCTTGACGGTTGACTGTCTGAATGCGCAGATTCGCCGAAAACGATCCCTTGCCGTCGCGAGGCCACTCCACCGGAATTATCCGATCCGGATCGTTTTGCTCGATTGCCGCCAGATTTGGGCACAGCTTCCGATGCAAGATCACCCCTCTTCCCTTTGAAATGTATCCGACGCATTCGTCGCCCGGCACTGGCAGGCAGCACTTGGACCGCCGAAACGCGATGTTATCCACGCCGCCGGGCGCGATGGAGATAATTTGTGAAATCGGCGAGACATGGCGTGTCTTGCGCTCCTGCTTGCGCTGCTCTTGGACGAGCTTAGTCACTGCCCGCGTGACCCCGACGTAGCCGTCGCCTACGGATGACAGCAGGTCGATGACGTTCTTTTTCTTGAGGGCAACCGCCGCTTCCGCGAGCTTCTGATTGGTCAGGAATTCCTTCGTGTCGTAACCTAATGTCTTCAGCTCTCGCTCGAGCGCTTCCCGGCCCCTTTGGGCGTTCGTCTCGCGGTTCAATTGCCGCAGAAAGGCCCGAATCTTCGAGCGTGCATTGGCTGTTTTGGCGATTCGTAGCCAGTCGACGCTTGGCTGGGCGTTGCTGCGGGTCATGACTTCGACGATATCGCCGTTGTCGAGCTCGTGGTCGAGTTTGACTATCCGCCCGTTTACCTTGGCGCCGACTGTTTGAAGTCCGACCTCCGAGTGCACGCGGAAGGCGAAGTCCAGAGGGGTCGAACCGCGCGGAAGGTCGATCACGTCGCCCTTAGGAGTGAACGCAAACACCTGCTCCGAAAATAGGTCTACGCTGATCGATCGCAGGAACTCGCTGCCGGTGTTGGCTTCACTCGACCAGTCGAAGAGCTGTTGTCGAAGTTTGCTCAGCCGAGTCTGTTCCTCGACGTCCAGCTTGGTCTGAATAGCACGGGCCTTGTATTGCCAGTGGGATGCAATTCCGAACTCGGCCATTCGGTGCATCTCGAAGGTCCGCATCTGTACTTCCATCGGCTCGCCGTGAGGACCGATGACCTTGGTGTGCAGCGACTGGTACCCGTTGGACTTTGGCTTTGCGATGTAGTCGTAGAATAAGCCCGGTATCGGCTTCCACAGGTCGTGCGCAATGCCGAGCGCTTGGTAGCACTCGCTTTCTGTATCGAGCAGCACGCGGATTCCGATCAGGTCGTAGATCTCTTCGAACTCGAACCCATGCACAGCCATCTTCTCATAAATACTGTAAAGGTGTTTCGGCCGCCCCTGAACCTCTGCGTTCCGGATACTAACAGCCTCGAGCCTTTCCTTAAGCTGAACGATCGCTTCAGAAAGCTCCTGCTCGCGCTCCTTTCGCGTTTTGGCGACCAGCGCGCCCACCTCGTCGAATTCCTTAGGGTGGAGGTGCTTGAAGGCGAGGTCTTCTAATTGCCACTTGATCTGCCAAATTCCAAGTCTCGCCGACAGTGGTGCATATACGTCGAGGGTCTGCTGCGCAATCTGGACTCGCTTCTCCTCGGCCATTGCACCAAGAGTCTGCATATTGTGTAGGCGGTCGGCGAGCTTTATCACCATGACCCTAAAATCGTTAGCCATTGCCATCAGCATCTTTCGCATCGTTTCGGCAAAGCGAGCCCTTTCTTCCGACGCTTGTCTGCTAGACGAGACCGGAATCGGCGGAAACTGCATTTTTGTAACGCCTTCCACGAGATTAAGAACTTGGTCCCCGAAGGTCAGCGCGATCTGCTCCGAAATGACATCAGTGTCTTCCAGCACGTCGTGAAGCAGGGCTGCGATGATGGTGTCCTCGTCCATTTTTAGATCGACGAGGATCCGCGCTACGGCGAGGGGATGCGTTACATACGGCTCGCCCGTCCGGCGAATCTGTCCTTTGTGTCCGAGCTCCGCAAGGTAATAAGCCATCCTGATGCGGGATACGTCCGCTGTCGGCCGATCCTGACGGTGGGCCTCGATGAGGTCGAGCAGTCCTTCCGGAGCCTCCCACTGGTCGGGAATCTGGGGCTTCTCCGAGATCATTCGGCGACCTCCACGATGTAGGCTAGGCCACCAACATCCGTTTTGGCTGCCAATAGAATGTGTCCCTTGCCAGTGCGACCGAAGATCTCGATCTTCGGGATATCCGCAGGCGCAGTCCAAATGGTTTTCTGGTCGGCGTTGTCCGCGATATGTACGATCCGCTGCCCACCGTCGGGACCCTCGAGCATGAGCACGCCGCCCCCTTTCGAAGCCAATATGCGCCTGGCTTTCGGCGCTTTGCCCACGGGCCTACGAGCTCCGTCGCGCTCCAGGCGAAGCATTTGCCGGTCGAGCGACATAGCGTAAAAGGCGCCGTTCGGGGCTGTGGAAAAGTCCAAAAGCCACGGGAAGAATAACTCGTCGCCAGCCTTGCCGAGCATGGACTCGACTTCGCTGCTGTCCGAAGTCTTCCACGCCATTGAGCCGCTTTGGAGGCAAAACCACACTTGGCCTAAGCCATCAATGCGGGCGATGTTCGGGAGCACGACGCGGGTTTGCCAATCGCGAACACCTTTGTAGGAATAGAGCCCGACCGTCTCCTTTTCATAATCGACGATGATCAGGCCCTTGGACGTAGGCAACATCTCCAGGTTGGGCCCGAACGTTTCGGCGAACGATTGAACTTTTTGCAATTTATTCGAACCAATCCTGTACTTATCGATACGCCCCGAACTCGCCAGATAGGCGAAGTCATGTGCATCCACGGCGAACCCCTGTAGAGGATCGGCCGGCAAAACAATGGCGGTGGCCCCGATCGCCGCCGCTATCGTAATCAAGCTCGCGCCCTCGCTTCCAGCAGC